>VGWY01000234.1 GCA_016873575.1 Nitrospira sp.
ACTGTCAGAGAATGTCTCCATGCTGGTGTTCCTGTAATTGCATCAAATGTTGGAGGGATTCCAGAGATCATTCAGGATGGTGTGAATGGGTTTTTATTTAAGCAGGGTGATTTCAGGGATCTGGCGAACAAACTACAATTTATTATTCAGAATCCCAAAAAGATATTTGCCTTACGTAAAAACATCCAGCCTGTGCGGACTGTCTCAGAGGACGCAGAGGAGCTAAAAGGGATTTATAGGGAAGTTCTGGCTCGTAAAATGAAATCAAAATAAAAGCAGCGGAATAGTTTCTTATATAGTAATGTTAAATTTTCTATGGTAGTTGAAATTTACCTGCAACAATCCCTGGAACTGTAATATCTTCGTCTAACTCCTCCCACCTCAGGGCATAGCCATTCAATCTTACAGTAACCTTTTTAAGTTGTTCATCTGTTGCATTCTTAAGTATTTTAAATCTATCAGCAGGAAACCCGATTATACGTCCATCTGTAAGTTCTATAAAGATAGTCCTTCCCTCTGCCCATGATCTAATTGCAGCAGGTTCTACAACTACATCTTTTTCAACGCTTATGAAACTCATAAAACTTCTCCTTTAAAAGATCTTGATATTTATACACTAACTTCTCAATATCACGAATTATATACGGAGGAACCCCTCTATTTTTAGCTAATCTAATTGGTTCTAACCAGAATTTGCATTCTCCATCTGGAGTTTCTACATGAATATGAGATGGCTCATTCAACTCATCAGAATAAAAATGAAATCTAAAAGAACCGATTCTTAAAACTGTCGGCATTTTACCATTTCTATAAATAAGGGGTCAGGCTTGCAAGCGTGCATATAAATATTTAAGAACCTCCTTTATAGATCTTCGTCCTCTTTCACTCTCTGAAAATTTAGACCACCGTGAAATCACTGACAAATCCTTCTGTAGTATTGGCTGCAAATCCACCACCCTATACCCAATTTCTCTACATACCCCAACCAGGACCCCTCTTGCATTCATCACTCCACCGTTTCGACTTCGAGACCTTATCTCATGTTCACTAACACCGGTTATCTGTGTCACCGCTACTATAAAGTTGGTTGTAATGAAAGGGACTGTATTAGTGCTTAAAAAGTCTGCTGCCCTATTGTGATTTTTGTCAGATTTATCGAGAATTGCATAATCTCCTCCAATTATTGATATTTTAGCACAATCAGAGTTAAGAAGCTTTTATATCTTTCTCTTTCCCAATTAAGGGTCATATTATTGCTCCGTTGCTTATACATACAAAGAGGAAAACTTAATTCAGTTAACGATGTTATTAGTGCAGTCATATAGACAATACAATGTCAAATTCTTTCTACTAAAGGTTTTTCGAAAAGGTAAAAAAGGGAGACCAGAATCCTAAAAAGACATTAGTTTTACGTGAAAAAATCCAGCCTGTGCGGACTGTTTCAGAGGATGCCGAGGAGCTAAAAGGGATCTATCGGAGAATTATAGAGACAAAGAGATTGAGAGACTGAGAGATTAGGAGACCGGGAGATTAAGAATTAGAAAATATCTTTTATTCTGATAGAAAGCCCTTCGATCAATGAAAACTCTTCATCAAAATGATAAAGGCTTACCTCTTTTTTCCTCTTTTGATAAAGGCTAACCGTTTCACTCTGGGGGTCTATCAAAACAATCCTTTCTGCTCCTATTGATAGATAATCCTTTACCTTTTCTGTGATTTCCCATGCGGCATTGCTTTCAGAGATTATTTCTATTATCAGATCAGGGGGGATTTCAAGGATTCCCTTTGGTTTTTCAGGAGTTTTTTCTTTGCTTATATAAACTACATCAGCTGCCCGTAACCTCAGAGGACTTTTATTTATCAAAATACCAACTTCTCCAACAGAGATAAATCCTTTATCTCCAAAATGTTTTTTTAATAATTCATAAAATATTCCCTCAAGACTTCCATGTTCGAATCCTGTTGGTGTCATCTCTCGTCTCTCCCCATCTATAATCTCATAATTTCCCTCTGGAAGACTTTTTAAATCTTCATATGTAAAAACCTTTGTATCTGTTGAAGACCTCATTGCAATTACATCTTACCTTGAAAATCTTTGATAAGTCAAACAGGGGAAAAGAAAAAGGGGACTGGCTGACAGTGCCCAAGAGAACAATTGAGTGTCGGGCTTGCAAATGGGGTCAGAGGTCATGCTTGCAAGCCTGACCCCTTTAATTGAAAAGCCTTCTCAAAATCCTTAACATGAGTTGTGAAAAAGTTCTTAACTTCCTCCCAAGTTACCGTTTTATCTAATAGCATTGGTTCTGGATTTTTATCAGCATCTTCAAAATACGTGATACCTTTGAGGAGATGGAAATAGTTCACTCTTTTTCCGAATTTTCTTACGGATAATTCTGCAATGTTTTCGATACCTAATTTCTGTATCCCGGAATAGAGGTCATAGAAATCTTTCTTTTGACCCCTATCACTGACCGTACGCAGTTTCTCAGCTACTATGTCACGCCAGTCTGCAATATTCAGCGCGTTGAATTCCAACAAAGGAAAAATCAGGAGCCCATCATAAAAGATAAACGATGATTTAATCCCTTCAAGGATACAATGGAGTGTGCCATGTCTCCGCATTTCTCCCTCTGAAGATATATTATGTCTTTTAATGATAGAAGAAAGTTCCTCAGTGGGAAAATCCTCATAGGTAAAAAAATCGAGATCAAATGATTTCCTGTGGCCTATCTGAAGGGCAAGTCCAGTCCCGCCTGCAAGATAAAATGAGAATTCCTTCAGGAATCCCATCCTTTTGCTCAGCAGAATCATATTCGGTTCTGCTGTTTCAAGATGCATGGCCTGAAGCCTTACAATAAGATAATGTCCTTTGAGTAAGGATCCTGCTTTTACGAATTGTTTCCTTGATTTGTTCTGATGTGAAATTTCTTTTCATCCAGACAAGATCATCGATATCACCGAATTCCAGAATCCTCTCGATAATGAAAAACCAGTCATTTTCACGGGAAAGCTTATTGTTGTCAACATCCCAAAAGAGACTCTTTTTATGAAGTGTTTCCATGTTTTATTATATCATAGAGTATTGTAATTCCCTTATTAAAGAACACGAAATTAAAGAACACGAAATCTTTCCAGCTCTTTTCCTGTTAACGGTTCATCCACAAATCTGCCCCATTCTTCAGGCAATCCTATGGGAGACTCATTTACCAGATCCCCTCTCCCTAAATAGACAGCTACATCCTCCAGGAATACCAAGAATATCCAGCCTGCGTGGACTGTTACTAAGGATGCAGAAGAACTGGGAGGGATTTATCGGGAAGTTTTGACCCGTAAAATGAAATCAAAATAAAAGCCTGTTGCACAAATGGCAAGATCAGACATTCTGTCATGCTGAATTTATTTCAGCATCTAATAAAATCAACATGTTATGAGACCCTGAAACGAGTTCAGGGTGACAAAAAACATATTTGGGCAACAGGCTCATAAAAGCAGCGGAATAGTTTTTTATATAGAGGCTCTTGCAAAAGTCCTGTCTTTGGTAGCCGCAGGCTTTAGCCTGCGTTTGTAACGCATTGAAAACAAAAAAAACACGCAAACTGAAGTTTGCG
>VGWY01000235.1 GCA_016873575.1 Nitrospira sp.
TATTTATTTTATAATTAACCGAAAACCATCCTGAAATTTCTTTTATTCCTTTAGTCTTGTACGAAAAGATATCTTAATATCATAAAAGATTCATAGTCCATATGCCTTATAGCAGGTATGACAAACCGAGGGCAACGGATTATTGCTCAGCATGGTTTCGAGCCTTTTTTCAAATTTATCCTTCGCATCTTTTCTTGGCTGAAAGTCTTCAACAAAGTCGAATATTTTCCTGTTAATTACCATTCGTTTACTATAGAGCTCTCTAAAATTCCCCATCCGATCCTAACCGTTTTTCATATTGTCAGAAACTGTTCTGAGACAAAAGCGCAAAATCAACAGAAAATCTTTCATTGTTTACCCCTTAGGGAGAGTGAAACTAAAAGTACTTCCCTTGCCCGGTTCACTTTTGACCCATATCTTACCGCCATGCGCTTCTATAATTGCCTTTGCAATAGAAAGCCCGAGGCCTGATCCTTCTGAATCTCTGCTTACACGGTAAAAGGCATCAAAGATATAAGGAATATTTTCGGCAATAATACCAATTCCTTCGTCAATCACATGGACCTGCACTTCCATATTCCAGTCATTAAGTTTCACCGATATCTTCGCATCTTGCGGCGAGTACTTCACTGCATTATCAAGCAGATTTGCAATAACACGCTCTACCATTTTTCCGTCAGCGCTGATTACAGGGATTAGGGTATTCGGATATTCAAAAGAGATTTGTATGTTCTTTTTATCTGCCTCACGTCTGACTATCTCTATCTGATGGTCAATGGCATCTTCTATATTAAAAGCGCTTTGTAATGGACTGTATCCTATTGCTTCAAAACGTGAAAATTCGAGGAAATCACTTATCAGTTCCTCAACTTTTTTTAGCTCATCCTTCATTATATGCAGATAATTTAACTGCGGTTCCGTAAGTGAGCCCACCTTCCCCGAGAGCAATCTTGATATAAAACCGCCAACAGTAATCACAGGATTTTTCATATCATGAGCAAACATTGGAAGTATATTTTTCCTTTCTCTTTCCAGTTTTTTGAGTTTTGTGATATCTCTAAAAAGTTCAATTCCTCCAATAAAATTGGCATCTTTATCGAAAAGTGGTGAGATCGAAGCAACTATCGTGATGAGTTCACCGCTTTTTTGTTTGATATTTGTCTCAACAGCTGCGGTCTGCTGTTTTTTCTGAAGAGCGAATCGAAATAGTGGACAAGCTTCCCTGTCGGTTGTGCCATGGAGAAGATCGAGATGAGATTTTCCAATCACCTCGCTTGTCAGATAACCAGTGATTACCTCAGCCTGAGGATTGAAATCAACAATAATCCCTTCTTCGTCAGCCAGAGTAAATCCTATAGGGAGACTGTTTTTTATGATCTCATAAATTTCGCATTCTTCTATTTTCATGGTTTTTATAACAGAATTATTGAGTAAACTTTATATCTTACATGAGTTGATTCAATGATTCCTTATCGGTTATCCGTACCTCTACCTCAGCATTTGAAAAAAACATGTTCAGGCCCTTTGCTTTCAAAAGGCTTCCTTATATAGAGCACATTGACTCCCTTTTCAATAAAAAATTCTGCGAGCTTTATCCCGTTTCCCTTGCTAAAAAATAGTCATTGCGAGCAACATCTTTAAAAGCAAGCTCACAAGGAAGGGGGGAGTCTGCTCTTTCCCGTGCCCGCAATGACATTCCGGTATCAATTATTTACTCTCTGACTCAGTCGTTACCTTTTCCAGATTTCTTATTCTGCTCACAGAGCCGGGTTCAGCAAATCCACTGCAATAACCCTTTCCTCTACCTGTCCCCGATCCCATTCCTAAAGGTCCTGTTCCATCTCTAAACGACATCTTCTGTTACTTCCTTTAATAATTGCTAATGAAAATCATTACCACTATAAATGAAAATTTTTTATTTATTTTGGCATCTGTCACAAAGTCCGTAAAATTGGATGAGGTGATTGGTAATCTTGAAATTATATTTTTCTGAGAGTCCTTTCTCGGTCTTTTTCAATAATTCTATTTCTTCGTCAATAAAATCTGTGTAATCAATTATTCTTCCACAGCCTGTACAGACGAGGTGATGATGGTGTCTATCGCTTTTTGAACCTTCCGCTAACTCATATCGTGACCTGCCATCTCCGAAATCAAATTTATAGATCAAACCTATATGTACCAGCAATTCAAGAGTCCGGTATACTGTTGTCAACCCTATCGAAGGATAAGCATTATGAACCTTGTGATATACGTCTTCAGCGCTCAAGTGATCTGCTGTTCCGCTGAGGACATCAAGGATTATCTGTCTCGGCATGGTCATCCTGTATCCGCATCCTTTAAATTTTCCGTGTAACCAGGGGGCCCCGGCTCCATCTCTCCATGGCATGAATCATCCTCCCAATCTTTTTTGAAAATGATTTTCATTTTCATTTTAACTAAATGAATGCTATCTGTCAAGGAGAGAATACAATAAACCTGCAAGCTAAAACCTATAAAATACATCCTATAGTCATGGGAACGAAGGCGTTTGACAAAGGGATGATGACGTATCAGAATGATTATGGTAACCCTTATACGATACCTATATACTGCTGGTACATTGATGGTGTCTGGATTTCTGTTCCGCAGAAATGACAGAACTTAGTACTCTCAATTTACTTAGAAATAGCTATGTTTTCATGCCGGTCCAAAGAAAGATATCAACGTTGATTTCATTGGCTTTATAAAACCAGTCTTTTATTTCCCCATAGGAATAGCCAGCTTCTTCAACTGATCTTTTGTCAAAGGTGTTCCATAACCAGCATAGTGCAGAACAGGTGCAGGAGCATTTTCTATTGGAATCCACTTTTCGTTTTTGTAGTTCTGGTATATACAATCATAAGTCACTCCGTCTACAACCGGGATGACACCTTTCACATTTTTTAATTCATTATTTTCAAGCCGAGTTAGATTCAGTTTGCCCTTTTGAACCTGTTTCACAATCTCAGTACCATGACAATCGCCACATTTTCTTCCTTCTTTCATAACTGAATGGCTGTTTTGAGGAGCAAACATAAGGAATGTCTTGTTACCCGGTACAACATAGGTTTGTGTTGTAGCTGATGTTACCTTTCCATTGTGATTCATGAGAAATACCCAACCAGACAGCTTGATATCTACACGCTTTCGCTCATTGACAAGCGTCTCGATGTGGCAGTTGGAGCAGCTTACCACATGTCGAACATGGCAGGCTTTGCACTCTAATCTATCCTTATGAATTGTATGTGATGTACTTTGTGAAACAGATTTATGACATTTTTCACAGTTCGCATCTATAGCGCCAGGCTGTTTCATTGAGTTATATTCCTTGCCGTCACCATGCACATCTCTTGCCGTATGACAATCCTTACATTGCATTTGTTTTGCAAAGTGGACATCCTCTTGATGTGCCTCTTTGTCTATCTTCATGATCGTCTTTTCACGCTTGTGACATTTTAAACATATCTCCTGGTTCTTAGCCGCTTTCGTTGTGTATGATAATTTCTCTCCTTCAACAGTTTTGTGACATACATCGCATGATGCCACATGACAGTTTATGCAGTCGAGCTTTGGACTAGAAT
>VGWY01000236.1 GCA_016873575.1 Nitrospira sp.
ACACAGACTGCGAAAGCCACTGGAAGAAGATGACTGGAAAGCCGTATTCGGGAAAACTGAACGTACGGTTTGATGAGGGGGAACTGGAGATAGGGCGATTGCCACTACGCCAGTTCTCTACTCTACTTTAAAATCGGGGTAATTACCATACTTTATATAGGAAAATTTCCTATACAAGTATTGCATGGAAATGTACGTAAAATAGAAAAAGTGACGTGGAGATGGTTGTGAGCAGTTGTACTCTGGTTCAGGTGTTTTTTTCTTTTATTATTTTCTAAATTTTTTGCTATGTACCCATTGAATTGCCTGTCGGAGCATTTCAGAGGCATCTTTCAAATTCAGTTTTACCTTAATATTCTCACGGTAGGTCTCTATCGTTTTTACACTAAGATGGAGTTTTTCGGCTATCTGGCGTGTCCCCCATCCCTGACCGATTAATTGAAACACCTCTAATTCACGATTGCTTAGATTCTCAATAAACAAGTCATATGCTCTTGGTGTACTACTGAGAAATCTATTCAGTATACTCTCTGACATTCTATCATTTAAATATATCCTTCCGCTCAAAACTCGACGTATCGCTGCTATCAGTATTTCAGTCGCCTCATTCTTTATAACATAGCCCTTGGCCCCTGCTCGAATTGCCCGCTCTGCGAAAAGATACTCATCATGCATAGAAAGGACAAGGATGTATAAATTAGGGTAATGAACCTTGATATTTTTTATAAGGTCAATACCATTGGTGCCATAAGTGCCTTGAAGAGAGAGATCAACAATAACCATATCAGGGTAACCTGCAGCAATACCCTCCATGGCAGTGTGAGCATCCTCAGCCTGTCCACAGACCATAAGGTCTGCTTCATTATTTATGAGTTGTGTGAGTCCCTGACGTACAATAGGATGGTCGTCAACGATGAAAATATTAACTTTGTCTTTATTAGTTGTATGTTGTTTTTTATTCCCCATTACTTATTTATGCCTTATCTCTGTCCACTACATTTTGAAATGAACAGCTTACAATAGTCCAACCGCAAGCATCCCCTCTAACATCAAATAAGGCATCAATCTGTTGTGCTCGATAGGCCATAATGTGCAATCCCATACCTATGTCCTCTCTCAACACTTCTTGGAAGCCTACGCCATCATCTTTTACTGTCAGCGTGACTTTTTCATCTACCGAAGTAATATTAATCAACACATGTTTTGCCTTACCATGAGTTATTGCATTAGTAATCGCCTCTTGAACAATATAATAAAGGTGCATTGCAACATTATTGTCATAAATCTGGATAGGTTTATCAATCTCTAAAAGGCATGATATATCAAACACGGTTTCTGTTTTTGATACTAATGCCTGTAATGCTGACACAAAACTATCTGTACCAATTCCCACAGGACAGAGCCCTCTGGCCAAGTTGCGTGTCTTATCTGTCGCCTCGTTGATAAGTTTTACGATTGTTGCTGCATCCGAAGCTTCAGGTAATGACTTACCAGATAGCCTTTGTTCCAATACTTTGCTCAGAAATGCTATGCCTGTTAGATGCTGACAGAGGTCATCGTGCAAATCCTGTCCAATTCGCTGTCGTTCAATGGTGGTTATATTGTGAATTTTCTTTTCTAATCGTATGCGATCGGTGATGTCGGACATAATGTGAACCGCTCCGATAAGACCGCCATATTCATCGAGTATCGGATCTACAGAAACGTCAAACCATCGGTCACCAATTGGCAAAACCAAGGTTTCTCTTCGGCGGCTCTTCCACATGCGTACTAAAGGACACCCTTCGATGGGTTCTGATGTGCCATGCATAACTTCCCAGCAGGTACGCCCGGTGATTTCGCTGAAGGGCTTTCCTGAAATATTCGTTATGACTTTATTGCATTGCAGGATCTTCCCTTCCTTGTCCAGTAGAGAAATGGCATCACAAATAGCATCAAAAGTGGTTTGCCATTTGAGGGCAGAAGCTTTTAGCTCCTTCTCCATCCGCTTACGCCTGGTGATATCTCTGACAACCTCAATACCTGCTATAATTTTTCCTGTTTTATCTTTTAAAGGTGATGTCGTAATTTCAACGTACGATACTTCCCCGTCAATAGTCGTACTCGTTTCCTTTGTATGGATATCGCCGTTCCTGAAAGACATGTCAACAGGGCATCCTTCACATATATGATCACTGCGCTTATATGCTATATAGCAGTAATCACCGATATGGTCTCCAGTAAGATTTTTATGAACCTGATTTTGATATAAAATCCTAAAATTGGTGTCCTGGATGCTGATAGCATCCCCTATGGTTTCGATAATTGATTCTGATTTTGCCCTTTCTTCCTCGGCTATTACTCTGGCTGCCATCAATGTCTCTTCTACCTGCCTGCACTCGGCCTTTGATTTTTCCAACTCAGAAATTTTTTGGCACAATTCGACCAATTCATTTATAAGTTGTTTCTTTGTCTTATATATGTCCTTCAAATAAAATCACCACACTTCTATGCCATTTCGGCCTGTCCGAAATCCCTCTTCTAACAGCCCTTCACCTACCTTTTTAAGGTGGACAAAGAACTTATCTTTTCTTTAAAATCCCCCCTCACCCCCCTTTTCCAAAGGGGGGAATAAAATGACATTTATTATGTTTTAAACAGGCTGATTTTCATTGTCCTTTGTGTCTTTTTAAAACATGAACGTTTCATTTAAAGTTCTTGAATGAATTTATATGAGGCTGTTGAAAAAACAAGACATTCTATAAGGTGAAATGACTGAGTGAGTGAGTGGGTGCAAATCTTAGGCCAGGACATTTTTTATATCCCCTTTTAATGGCAATAGAAGCAAAATTAATTCACATTGCCACTACTGAAATATTACATACATTATGTTAATTGTCAATACCGATTCTCTGCAGATTCGTAAACCTTCAGTCACAGGTGGTAGCCGCAACCTTTAGGTTGCGCCATTAACGCAGGCTAAAGCCTGCGGCTACCAAACTCTACCCGTCATTGAATGGTTACGCAGATTCGTAAACATTTTGAATAGAGGTGCCAAACATAGATAGGGGTGCTCGATCGGCGATATAGTCACATTAACAATTCAATTTTGAGGAATTTTTTGATGTCTTTAAAATGTTCATCAAGTGAAAATATCTTGCAGTTATTCTCAACTGCTAACATAGCGATATAACAATCAACCAAATGTACTGATATTCCTTTCCTTTTCATGGAAAAGGAAAGCCTTCCTGCCCTTGCCCATGTATCTTCTGTCTGATCAATAATATGAAATGCTTCGATAAACTCTTCTATAACAGATATTTCTTTCTCTGATTTTGCCCCTTGAATAAGCTCGGCAATTACGACTTTAGGGACATAGACATCAGAAAAAGTTAAAATTTTATCCACTCTTTGGGAGAAGTTATCATCTCTGTTTTTGAAATAATCTATCCAGACGGGAGTATCTATTAATCCGTAACTCCGCCCGATTTACGTAATATGTATACCCAACTTCTCTATAAGTTTTTGAGATTTACTGGTTATCTCAGCCGTATGCCATGAGTCATTGATCTTCACTTTTTTGATTTCTGCCAAATGCA
>VGWY01000237.1 GCA_016873575.1 Nitrospira sp.
GATTGCTTTCAGTTCATACCCCTGTTCAGTGGCTAACTGACAGAAGAGGGCAATTGTAGAGGGATAGCCGAAAACACAGTGAGGCTTAAATCGGCATATCTGCTTGACGAATTCAGGAATTTTATTCTTAGAAAGCTCAAATGCGCTTAAGAGAAGCTGGTTTGTGATTCTGTCACGAAGGTCCTTGATACGGTCCTGTTTTTTGATCTCAATGGGTGAACCCCAGAAGTATATCTCTCTGTCGCCGACATCAATACCCCACCAGCGGTGGGTCAATGCCCTTGCTGCTGCGTCATAAGCCTGCCTTCTCCTGTCAAAGTAGAAGATCAATGGCTCTCCTGAAGAGCCTCCTGTGTTGTAACGGTGTAGCCCTCCCGGGCAGTTCTTCCACAACATATCATTCAGATTCTGTCTGACTTCTGGTTTACTGAGAGTTGGAATAAGCCTGAGGTCATCTAATGATTTTAAAGAGACAGGATTAAATCCTGCCTCTTTAAATCTTTTCTGATAAAATTTGCTATTCTTTTCTGAATGAATCAGGAGGGCTTTCAGTTTCTTCCATTGTAATACTTTTAATTCTTCTGAATTGAACCACTGTGTTCTTTCAAGCTCATCAAGATATTGAAATGTTTTTCTCCCAATAATCTTTTCATGTAAAGGGAAAATAACATGTTTTACAATATTTTTATGCATAATGTAATCCAAGTCCTTATTTTATAAGCGCCTTTACTGGAAAATGATTATCAGAATAAAAAACCGCCGCCTGTTAGGTTCAAGATAGCCCTTTTCTTACAACTTCCCAGCGTAATCGCTCCCATTCGAGTATTAATCGCTTTATACGAACAAAAAGATTTCCATTTAATTTATCGTAATCCTCCCATATCCCAAGATCGCTGAAAAAGCACTTCTTTGTTCGTAGATCCAATACTGTTCGCTGTTCGTTTATCTCCACTATACCAATCTGAATGGGGTTATTTAGTTCTCCAATATATTGGAATACCAATCTATTAGATTCCCCTCCTGCTTTTATATTCTTTTGTTTAGAAATAGCATTTATAATAATGCTGAGTAGGTCTGCGTGTCCGATTGGTTCTTCAGCCTTTATCCCTTTAATACTAAAGACTAACGGAACCCTTGTTTGAATTTCGTTCAGCCTATGACCATGTCCCAGGAATCCGTCATCAAACAGAGACTCTCCGTGGTCACCTGTAACAATAATCATGCTTTTTGAGAATACCCCGAAATTTTTCAATTCTGATACCACTTCTCCCAGCATCATGTCCGCATAAGCCAATGCATTCCAATATGTTTTTCCCACCCATTCATGGTTATCTGATTTGATGTTACTTCTTGAAATTGGGGATCCATGCAGAAGTTGTGGCATGCCGGGATGATAGTATGGAAAATGGGCGGCCTGAAAATTGATATACATAAATTGAGGTCTTCTCCAGTCAATGTTTAATAATCGATTCCTGATCTCTCTTAATACGGTTTTTTCATCTAACCTCAAACTGCTCGCAGCAGTAGACGGGAAAACACGCTCATCGATTCCAGTTCTTGCATCAAAGAAAAAATTGCTCAACTCTTTCATTTTTGTGTCTTTATCTACTCCACCGAAAGATTCATCCTGACAAGAAAATACAGAAATCTCATATCCAATCCTATTTAATTTTGAAAAAATGGATTCTGATACATTTTTCAAGTTAAGAG
The DNA here is from genome assembly GCA_016873575.1 of Nitrospira sp. Lineage (GTDB taxonomy): Bacteria > Nitrospirota > Thermodesulfovibrionia > Thermodesulfovibrionales > SM23-35 > VGWY01. The sequence continues at coordinate 1,711 of VGWY01000237.1, forward strand.
ACCCGGTAAAAATAGCTTTCAGCGTCGGTGCAGTATAACCATTATGGCTATAGGCATATTTGTAGTAGGTTCCTTTTTTCACTAAATCCATTAAATTTGGAGCTACAGGCCTCCCATCTATTTCTTTTTCAATTAGATCACCACGCGCACTTTCAAGGACAATAAGGATAATATGTTTCAGGTCATCAGATGGTTTAGGTTCAGCAATAATTTCCTTTTGCTGCGGTATATAATGGAAGTCGCCTAAAAAGCCATCTTCGTCTGTACCATTGTCCGGGACATCCAATGCTCCCGGGTAAACTGCAGCATCAAATGGCTCCGGGTCTACAGGAAAACTGAAATAACTAAATCCGTCAACATCAAAATCTGTTAGAAGGGAGAAAATATTATTTATGACAGAGAAGGAAGTCTTTTTATTCAGACCATAACGAACATTGTCCTGTTTATTTACAAAAAACGCTACTATAATTGCGGACAACAGTATTATACCAATAAACACTCTTGATGCCCTTTTTAAAGAAAATAATTTAACATTAGAGCCCACTTGAAGATTTTGTGAAACTCGCCTTACAATGAAATAGCCTGAAAGGTATGCGCCAAAAAATAATGAAGCAAGAATAGAAGATAATACCATTTCTTTTGATACATAAGTTAATGCCCCCCTAAAACTGTCTCCCCCGAGATTTTTTATTAGGTGAAAATTTACTGTATCACTAAAATAACTCATCAGTTTATAATGGACTGCAATTTTAGTCATGCATAAGAAACCCGCTACAAATAGATAGTGATACGAAATAATAAATGGATTTATTTTTAATTTTGACCCTAACCAATTCCATATAAGGGCTATTAACCCTAGAAAGATAAAGTCAAACCAAAAACTCGCAACAGAAAATAAGACTACTTCTCCGGCACCTCTTAACTTGTGGCTCTGAAGGAATCCTCCTGAAAAAAAGTTATATTTTAGTTCAAGTAGCATGACCTCTGTTGCATTAACAATTATAATCAGTATTATCAGTGAATAAAAAATCGGATTGGATAATATTTTTTTATACATTCCGGCTTTTAAGTTAGATGTATTCCTTCAAACTTATAGCTACCTTGATGCTGCTTCTGGTTTCTGGGAAAGGAAACCGTTCAACGCTTTAGCGAGTATGTTTGCAGCAGGTGACTGCTCAAACTGTGCATCATGGCGTATTAGTCCATCATATACAAAGAATAAAGTCATTGGCTTTCTGGGGCTGAACAATAACTCCACAGATGTCAAAATCTGATGCAGAATCGGGTATTCAATGAACCGCCTATCATATAACAGAACATATGCCGCCAACCCTTTTTCAGTCCGGCTTTTGAATACATGTATCGGCACCCCGGGCATTCCAGGAAGTTTTTTAATTCCTTCCTTCTTTAGATTCACACCACGTAGAATCCCGATTTCCGGATGATGATATAGCCGCTTTAGATCGTATGAGCGGGCGACAAAGAGCAGAATATTTTCACCACCTGTCCCAATATATCGCCGTTCCATCCAATCGTGACTATCAAAGGTTTCTTTGACCCATGTTGCCCGCCTGTTAGTAGCATTTGACGAAAAGCCAGCAAGTGTTGTGCTGATGGTTTTCACACGTAATCCATCATCCACCTTAGCTCCAATGTACTCATGCACAATAGTTGGTATGAGGGCAATAGTCAGCAGAATGCTGACGACTATTGCAAAGCGCGCTGAAATCACTGTTCTTGTCCTGCCTTTTTGGGTACATGACCGAGCCAAAAAATAACAGGTAAAGCTATCGCAAAGGTAAACAACCCTGAGATAATGTGCCATGACGTACCGATAATGTCGATCCCCTTCCAGTGAACCAACA
>VGWY01000238.1 GCA_016873575.1 Nitrospira sp.
GTCCTTTCCTGCCATCTCGCCTCCTTAATCAAAAAAGAGGCAGTATAGCATCACACGGAATAGGACATTTCTACTTTGGCAGATTAGGACATTTCTATTTTGGTATTACAGGAACGGGTTCCTCAATTGACATATGTTTTTTAACGTGATAGACTCACCAGCATGAAAAGTGATTTCTTATCATTTTTTTGTTTGATGGCCCTTCTTTTCCTTCCTTCTCCCAGTCATGCAAAAGATATGATTTCCATCCTCTATTTTGAAAACACAACAAAGAATAAAGAATACGATTGGTTACGCAAAGGTCTTGCGGATATGCTCATCACAGATATTGCGAGGTCATATCAGATTCAGGTTGTTGAAAGAGAAAGTCTTGAAAAAATTATCAATGAGCAGAAACTTGCCATCTCCGGATTAATGGACAAAAGTCAGACAATGAAAATAGGAAAGCTCCTGAATGTGAACAAACTGATTTATGGAAGTTACATTATCCTCGATGATACAATCCGTATAGACGCAAAGATTACAGAAGTTGAAACAGGGAGGATCATTCACAGCATGGACGTATCCGGGAAAGTGAACGATATCTTCTCCATGGAAAAAGATCTTGCTGAAAAAATATTAAAGCATTTTCATATAAAAGTACCGGATGAATTGAAAGTCCAGGATACCAATTCACTGGATGCATTAAAAACGTACTATGAGGGTATCTCATCATTTGACGAAGGGAAAGCAGATAAGGCATTAGCACATTTTCAGAAGGCAAAAGACTTAGATCCTCTTTACCTGAAACCTCAGAAGGGATTGGAAGCAGCATATCAGTTTCTCAAAGACTTTAAGAAGCTCAGGCAACAGCACGAGATTTGGAAACTCTATAAAAAGGTTGATCAATTGAGAACAAGGCTTGAATCCCGGACATGGAAAACCTATGCTGATATTATCAAAAAAAGTTATGCTTCTCTGTCCCCGGAAGAAATCGAAAGATTGAATGAAGAAAATAGTATTTACATCCTCTGCAATACCCGTGCCCAGTGCACATGGCATTTAATGTTGACGATAATTGAGATAGGGCAAAAGTACAGAGAGTACTTTGACGATACGCAGACTGAAAAGAGGCTCTGTGAAGTAAACTTTCAGATAGCTGAAAAAGTTAGGGGAGTATTTAAAGGGGATCCGTTTCTTCCCGAGATTTTTTCTTTGCAACTTCAAGCTCTCGAATGTTTAGAAGATTACAAAAGGTTAAAAGACTATGCTGAAAAGTTTCTTCTGCAATATCCTGATTACAGGCTTATTGAAAGCGTAGAAGACCAGTATGAAAGAGCCTTAAACAAACTGAAAGAAAAAACCATTGATTTCTCAAAGAGGTGGGAAAGTTCGACAAATATCGGAGGGTGTGGGGTTGTAACATTAAAAATTCGGGACAAAGAGGGGAAGATACCTCTCTATAGCGCTCTTTTTATCATTACTGCATCAGACAAAAAACAATACAAGATAGAAAAATATAGTATTAAGGCAGATGAATTTGCTGAAGTCTCGTTCCCCAGTGATTTATGGCCTGTAGTTCCGCAATCTGGAAAGTATTCATGGGAATGTGTTGTAGAAGGAAAAACTGTTTCAAAAGATAATTTTGAATATAAAACACCTTCATCTGAGTATACGACAAAAAATGTAAAGACCAGAGCAGGAGAACTCACAATAGAAACAATAAAGACTGATGAGGACGAAGATGTGCATTTTATAAATCTCAATGGGAACACAATTCGGAAAGATGATCTCAACAATTACCTGAGCTTTGAAAAACTTTTCAAGACAAAGGATGCAGATGTTATTTTACTCCTTGAATATACAACACACCAATATCGCTTGATTACAGTGAAGGCTGATGGCTCATATCAAATATCAAACAGTTTTGGTGATTGTAGCGATGTCCCGAAAACTCAACAACAAGGGTATAAAATAATCATTAAATTCCCTAAAATTGGGGAAACGGTGATTTATGAAAATGAACAGGTTACGGTTCAAAAAGAATAGATTCATTGTGATGGCTCATTTCCGTAACATAAATAATAATTTTGCTTGACACAAAACTAAAGAACAAGTAGGTTATATAAGAGTCTTTAAAAGAGTTTATTTAACCCGAATTGCGAGAGGTTCATTATAAACCTTGTAGCCGCAGGCCTTAGCCTGCGAATAATACGGTAACAATAAGTGAAATACAAATTATGTAAATCCACGAAACCTAAAGGTTGCGGCTACACACTTTCGTAATTCGGGTTAAAATTTGAAAGTTAAATTTATTTTATTATTTTTATTGACAGTATTATTCCTCCCTTCTCAATTATTAGCTGAAGAAAATTGGACATCTATAAAAGTAAGCCTTTTCCCGGATTTAGAGATTCCCCATCAAAGAAATGTTCAAGGATTGAGTATTGGATTAGGGAATTGGACTGAAAAAACTAAAGGTGTTCAGATAGGGATTACAAATCTTCAACTTCAAGGCTTTAATGGAAACAATGGAAATGGAAATGGAAACGGAGAAACATCGAATATGGAAGGGATACAAATTGGTTTTTATAATATTGCAAGAAATGTCAAAGGATTGCAAATAGGGGTTGTCAATGGGTGCTATAATTTAAAGGGTGTTCAAATTGGTATTATCAACATTATGACGAAAAGGGTCTGGCCAGTATATCCACTTTTTAATATAAGTTTTTCCTATCATTGAGTGAATTAAATTACTCCATCTTTGCCCCGAAAATGTCATCCTTGATTGTCCAGAATCCCTCTGAAGAAGGATTCCCGAAGCGAGGATAGAGCGGGAGTGACAACAAGAGGGCTTCACTTATGGCCGCATTAGTAGCTTATTGAATGGAAAGTTATGGCGGGGTGGACGGGACTTGAACCCGCGACCTCTGGCTTGACAGGCCAGCGTTCTAACCAAGCTGAACTACCACCCCGGTAGGCGGAACAGGGATCGAACCTGTGACCTCAGCCTTGTAAGGGCTGCGCTCTCCCAGCTGAGCTATCCGCCCGAAAAAACGTGCTTTTTATACTATTAGAAAATCACTGTTTCTGTCAATCACTACATGAGACCCAAAATTGCCGATAGAGATTCTGAAACGAGTTCAGAATGACAATCATCAAGTAATTGCACCGAATACTATCATGCCGAACTTGTTTCGGCATCTATTTGAAATACAAGGATAAATAAAATCTATCGGCAATTTTGGATGAGTCCTTATTACAAATCTCTATTATATTCTGTAAAATATTTCAATGGCTAATCTGTGGATAGCTTTGGCATTCCTCTCAGCATTTACTCTTGCTACGAGTGATGCCCTGACCAAAAAGGCACTGGCGTACAGTAATGAATACTTAACAGCGTTATTCAGACTCCTTTTTTCACTTCCTTTCCTCTTGGTTTTATGGATCTTTATCCCTGCACCGAAACTGAATAGTGATTTTTATAAGGCCTTTGCATTCGCATTGCCACTTGAAATCATAGCGCTTGTCTGGTATATAAAAGCACTCAGGATTTCTCCA
>VGWY01000239.1 GCA_016873575.1 Nitrospira sp.
TATATTGTAAATTTCATGCAATCAATGACCCAAAAATAGAGATAGAAAACTTGAAACCACCAAAACTCCCCTCCCCTTGTGGGAGGGGATGAAGGGGAGGGGTAATCAATTTGGTTAATTTATCACCCTCACCCTAACCCTCTCCCATCAAGGGAGAGGGAACATTCTGGAAATCCTATGTCTATTTTTCGGTCAATGATGTATAAAATGGTCATTTTTTCTGTTCCATGTATTTTATTAGAAAAGTACCATTAAATTATTTGCAAATTTTATGCCAGATTATCAGGGTAACAGGCAGATCAGGATGTAAACCTTCAGTCACAGGTGGTAGCCGCAACCTTTAGGTTGCGCCATTAACGCAGGCTAAAGCCTGCGGCTACCAAACTCCACCTGTCATTGAGAAGGTTACCTCAGGATAGGTTTTGTGCCTGAAAGTATGATTCCTTTTCTGTTATAATCACATACATGTTTGAATCGCTTATCTTAGGTATTGTACAGGGCCTGACAGAGTTTTTCCCCGTAAGCAGCACCGCCCACCTTATATTATTCCCCTGGTTTTTCGGCTGGAAAGGCGAGATAGATACCCTGTCTTTCGATGTTGCGCTTCATGCCGGGACATTGTTAGCGCTTCTGATATGTTTCTGGAAAGACTGGATTGAGCTTATTACAAAGAAACAGAGACTTTTTGGATTGCTTGTCCTTGCATCACTCCCTGCCGGCATTGCTGGTTTCCTCCTGAACGACGTTGCAGAAACTGTTCTGAGAAAACCACTCATAATAAGTGTAATGCTAATCATCTTTGGATTGCTGATGCTAATCGCTGAAAAGGCACTCAAAATCAGGGATATAGAGAACATAGGATTCAATGATGCGATTGTTATCGGTATTGCACAGGCGGTCGCAATTGTTCCTGGTGTCTCCCGTTCAGGAATTACAATCACCGCAGGGTTATTCATGGGATTTCAGAGAGAAGCATCTGCACGATTTTCATTCCTCCTTTCTACTCCGATTATCGCATGTGCTACATTATTACACCTGAAAAAGCTCATTGGAGGACATCAGAATCATGACTTCCAGCTTTTCTTCACAGGGTTCATCGCCTCATGTATCACAGGGTTTATCGCTATCAAGTTTCTTCTCCATTTTCTCAAAAGACATCCCTTGAATGTCTTTGTCTATTATCGATTCCTTTTAGCAGTTGTTATAATAGCAGGCATATGGTTGAAAGGATAAAACGTATAAAAGAGGAAATCATCGGCGTTGTTTCTGTTCTGGGCAGTATTTATCTTTTACTGAGCCTGATTACACATTATGTAAGGGACCCTGTCCTTTTTTTCAGGATCACAGAACCACCTGAACCAGTCCGGAATATCGGCGGTATAGTGGGAGCACATATTTCAGGCTGGTTGATTATTTTCCTGGGCATTGCTGCATTTATCATCCCCCTTTTCATCATTGCCTTTGGCATAAAACGGCTTATGGGAAAGCAAGGACACCGTATATACCTTCTCGGGAGTATCCTGTTTATCATATCCACTTCACTCCTCTTATCACTCTTGTCATTTACCTTTCATATCACAACAGAAAAATATCCCGATGGTATTGGCGGACTCATAGGCAGTGGCATAGCTGATATAACAAACCGGCTTCTTTCACTCCCGGGGTCATATATTTTTATGCTTTCTGTGTTTTTATCATCAATTATCCTGATAAGTCCTGTATCGATCACTGCACTTGCACTCAGGAGGAAACAATTAGCACAAGAAAGACATAAAGAAGAAACAATGGGCGCAGAGGATCAGGGGATACTCATTAGTAAGCCTGAGGCACTCAGAGATGAACAACTTGATCTTATCGTGCAGGATGATATTTCAGAGCAACCACAGGGTATCACCCCTTCTACCGCACAGAGAGAATCAGGTGGGTATGAGCTTCCATCATTCGATTTGCTGAATTCATATGAATCTACCATCATACGGCCTTCGAAAGATGACCTTTTGACCGGATCGTCACTCATCGAGCAAAAACTCGGGGACTTCGATGTGGAAGGAAAAATTACCCAGGTACATCCAGGCCCTGTTATCACAATGTATGAGTTCGAACCCGCACCAGGTGTGAAGATAAACAAGGTTGTAACCCTTGCTGATGACCTCGCACTTGCACTCAAGGCTCAGGGCGTCAGGGTCTCTCCAATATCTGGTAAGGCTACAATCGGTATCGAGGTACCGAACCGGCAGAGGGAGACAGTTTCCTTAAAGGAAATCCTGTCGTCCGAGAGTTTTATAAAGAGCAATTCAAAACTTACCCTCTGTCTCGGCAAGGATATATTCGGGAACCCGATCATGGCGGATTTATCGAAGATGCCCCACCTCCTCGTTGCAGGGGCAACTGGTTCTGGAAAAAGCGTATCAATAAACTCTATGGTCATGAGCATACTCTTTAAAGCAACTCCTTCAGATACAAAGATGCTGATGATAGATCCGAAATTGATCGAGCTCTCAGCCTATGAGGGGATACCCCATCTCCTCTCACCTGTTATCACGAACCCGAAAGAGGCAGCAGATGCATTGAAGAAGATGGCTATAGAGATGGAGCGAAGATACAGGGTGCTTGCCGAACAGGCTGCTCGAAATATTGAAAGTTACAACACACAAGTAGGGGTTGAAGACAAATTGCCCTATATTGTCATTATTATAGATGAACTTGCTGACCTGATGTTCACATCAGCAAGCGAGGTCGAAGACTCAATAACAAGGCTCGCACAAATGGGGAGGGCATCTGGTATACACCTTATCCTTGCCACACAGAGGCCTTCAGTTGATGTCATTACAGGCATCATAAAGGCTAATTTCCCGGCACGGATAGCCTTCCAGGTTTCTTCAAAGGTTGACTCAAGGACGATACTCGATACCCATGGCGCAGAACAGCTTCTCGGTAAGGGTGATATGCTTTTAATGCTCCCTGGTGCAAGAATTATACGTGTTCATGGAGCTTTGATTACTGAGGAAGAGATAAGGGCTGTCACTGAATTCATACGCTCTCAGGGCAGCCCTGATTACTCCATGTTAGAAAGCATAGAGACAGAGGAGATGATTATTAACGATATATCTGAAGAAAGGGATGAGCTTTATCTTAAGGCTGTTGAGTTTGGCGAATCAGTTGGTGAGGTATCCATTTCTTCCATACAGAGACGTTTAAAAATCGGGTATAATCGGGCAGCAAGGATCATGGAATTGATGGAAGAGGATGGACTTGTCGGACCCCCAAAAGCAGCAGGAAAGCCGAGGGAGTTTTTGAGGAGAAAGAGATTATAAAAACATAGGATTAGAGGATTAAAGGATTAGAGGATTAAAGGATTAGAGGGTTATGGGAGTTAACTACATTTAGTTCTGTCATTCCCGCGCAGGCGGGAATCCAGTCGTTCATGATTTTCAACTTTGTCCCGAAAATACCCCCTCACCCTTGCCCTGGTTTATTTTTGTCAAGTACTTTTTTCATCATGCTTAATAAGCTTTTATGTTTTGCACCT
>VGWY01000240.1 GCA_016873575.1 Nitrospira sp.
ATTAATATATTCAAGCTTTTTTTTGTTTGTAATAAATAAAAGAGATATTTGTTCTTATTCTCAGTGTCTCTGTGCCTCAGTGGTTAAAGTTCTCTTTCAATATAAATACGAAAGAGGGAAACTTTTTATGACTATCGGCAAAAGAATCCGCTCAAATGCCATGCCCTGCCAATCTCGTTCTAAATCCCTGAACAACGCAGGTTAAAGAATATGAAGCTTTCTCAGGTAGGTGAGCTATCACTGATAAAACAAATAAGGCAGCAATTTAAAAAAAATCCAAGAGGGGTCATCGTGGGAATAGGTGATGATGCTGCTGTCATAAAGCCAACTGATAAAAATCTCCTTGTAACCACTGACACCATGGTTGAAGGAGTGCATTTTGACCTCAGTTTTATAACACCTTCCCAGCTCGGATTCAAACTGGTCTCTGTTAATGTCAGCGATATCTATGCAATGGGTGGCAAGCCAGCGTATATTCTTTTGAACATGGCCATGAATAAAAATACAGGGAAAGATTTCTTTGATAGCTTCTTTGATGGTGTTCATGCGGCAATGAAGCTTTACAAATTAGCCCTTATTGGCGGTGATCTCTCTTCTTCAAAAACAGGGATTACCTTATCAGCAACACTGATTGGATATGCAAAAAGATACATACCACGTTCGGGGGCAGATGCAGGTGATAAAATCTATGTAACAGGGAATCTTGGCGATTCAGCCTGTGGACTTGAATTACTGAAGAAGATAAAGAAACCTATCCCCATAGTCTTCCCCCCCACCCTTCCCTCCCCCTCGAGGGGGGAGGGTTTGGGTGGGGGTGGTTTATCATGGAATAGTGCTGAGCCCTTGCTCAGAAGACATCTTCTCCCCGAAGCAAGGAATCCAGAAAGATTTGTTGATAATGTAACATCAATGATAGATTTAAGTGATGGACTTTTGATTGATTTATCGAGGCTCTGTGATGAAAGTAAGGTTGGTGCCAGGATATACCTTGAAAATGTCCCCCTATCTTCTGAACTCAGAGAGGCTGCTTCATGCCTTGGCATCTCACCAACAAAATTGGCCTTATCAGGTGGAGAAGATTATGAACTTTTGTTTACTGCACCATCCAATCAAAAGGTTAAGGCAATATATATCGGCAAGATTACAAAATCAGAAAGGGTGATTGTAGACAGTTCAGGCAGGGAAACCACATTTTCACCTCAGGGCTATCAACACTTTGTCGATAAGAGAAAGATCTGGTGACTATAGATAGAATAAGCAATGAATATTGATAAGGCACTCCAATTAGCTGCTAAGCATTATCAGGCAGGAGATTTACAACAAGCAGAACATATTTACAGAGAAATACTGAAGGTTCAACCAGACAATACTGATGTGCTGCATTTTATCGGAATAGTATTTTATCAAATTGGAAATTATGATCTTGCAATACAATATTTGATAAAAACACTTGAACTTCAACCCAATAACGCTGATGTTTATTACAATTTGGGAAATGCTTATGTTGAAAAAGGGCAATTCGATGAGGCTATAGACTGTTTTAAAAAATCTCTACAACTGAACCCAAATATTGCTGAAGCTTATAATAACCTCGGTGTTGTTATTCAGAAAAAGGGAAGTCCTAATGATGCTTTACCATACTTTCAAAAAGCTTTTCAGCTAAATCATGATTTTATTGATGCTTACTATAATCTGGGAAATGCATTGAAAGAAAAAGGGCAATTTGATGAAGCTATAACCTATTATCAAAAAGCACTCGAGATTGACCATGACCATTTTATGGCACACTATAGCTTAGGAAATGTTTTTCAGGAAAAAGGTCTGCTTGATAAAGCTTTAAAGTATTATCAAAAGGCAATGGAACTTAATTCGACAAATCCTGATATCTATAATGATATTGGAACTGTTCTCCAAGAATTAGGACAATTTGATGAAGCTATAACCTATTATCAGAAAGCTCTTCAGTTTAACCAAAACTTTGTAAAGGCACTATGTAACATGGGGAATGTACTTCAAAGAAAAGGAAAATATGACGAAGCTGTGCAATTTTATCAAAAAGTAATGCAACTCGATCCTCAAAATATTGATGCACACTTTAATATGTCACTGATTCTCTTATTAAGCGGTAAATTCAAAGAAGGGTGGGAAGAATATGAGTGGAGGTGGAAATTAAAAGATTTTTATCGTCGTGACTTTCCACAACCTCTATGGGATGGATCAAATATTAGAGGACTTACTATTTTACTTCATGCAGAACAGGGATTTGGAGATACGATCCAGTTCATCCGTTATGCCCCTCTGGTTGCAGAAAGAGGTGCAAAAGTGATTTTTGAATGTCATAGGGAATTAAAATCATTATTTCAAAATGTTCATGGCATACAGCAAGTCATAGCACCTGGAGAACAATTACCTGAATTTAAGCTACAATGTCCTCTTTTAAGACTACCCTTCATTTTTGATACAACACTCGAGACTATTCCCTCAAAAATACCTTATATAACCGTTACTCCCGTGTTAATTCAGAAATGGAGAGATAAAATTCGACATGATGATTTTAACCTCAAAATAGGGTTAGCGTGGTTTGGAAATCCAAAACATTATAATGATCAAACCCGCTCCTGTTCCCTTGATACCTTCTTGTCCCTTGTACAGCTTGACAATTTTACTTTTTACAGTCTGCAGAAAAGAGAAGGAGCAGAACAGTCAAAATTTCCTCCGGAGGGCATGAAATTACTTGATCTCACCGATGAGATTAAAGATTTTTCGGATACTGCTGCACTCATAGAGAATCTTGATCTCATTATCTCTGTAGATACCGCTGTGGCCCATTTAGCCGGTGCACTTGGGAAACCTGTCTGGACATTACTGCCATTTACACCTGACTGGAGATGGATGTTAAACCGTGAGGACAGCCCCTGGTATCCAACAATGAGGCTCTTTAGACAATATTCACCAGGGGACTGGAAATCAGTAACAGCTCGTATCGTAGAAGATCTGAGAGCACTCATTAGAAGGGAAACCATCGAAGGATTGGAACAATCAACATGAACATATAATGGTTTTATTCAAAGATATAAAAACTTTTCTATGAAAAATTATGAGGCATGCTATAATCTGGCATTGAACTACCCCGCAGCAAGCTGCCGGGTATCAAATATCTCCCCTCCCTTGATGGGAGGGGATGAAGGGGAGGGTGAAAATAAGTTCAAAAACACCCCCACCCTAACCCTCCCCCATCAATGGGGAGGGAATAAGAGGAAACCCCAAAGCAGAGCTTCGAGGAATTCTTTAGTTTATATGTTATCGAAAGGTCGTGAATGAAGATACAAAGAGGTGTATTGCTATTAGGTGCTCTGATCTTGCTTATCGTCATCTCAGGAACAATGGCCCGTATTGGAGTAAATATATTTAAAGGTATTTTTGTCCTTATAGGAAGAGGGGCAGTTGTTATCGCCATAATTTTGTTAATCTATTTTTTAGTTAAAAAGATGCAAAATAAAATGGGGAGGGGATAGTATATGAGCGGA
>VGWY01000241.1 GCA_016873575.1 Nitrospira sp.
GCATAGTGTTCGATCTTTTTGTCACCCTGAACTTGGTTCAGGGTCTTTTTAATGTATTGATTTTAGATGCTGAAACAAGTTCAGCATGACATACTAATACAAACGCATTAAATGAAGTGTCATTGCGAGGTCGCATCGACCGAAGCAATCTGACACTTTGTGTCATTCCGAGCGAAGCGAGGAATCTCAGATGAGATTGCCACGGGCTAAAGCCCTCGCAACGACTTCGTCGGATTGCCAGGCCCTTCGGGCTCGCAATGACAATGTAAAAGCATTTAGTGCGTTGACTATAATGTTAAGGAGGAGAAATGAAAAAGATAGTTTTTGGGTTGGTTATTCTTTTTATTATTCCAGCTTTTGCATTTGCGGCTGATGGAGTGAAAATAGGATGTATTGACTTCCAGAAGGTATTGAATGAATCAGAGGCAGGCAAGAAGGCGAAATCCGACCTCGAAGTATTAATAAAATCGAAGCAGACAGTCATTGATGAAAAGGGCAGGGCGATAGAAAAGATGAGAGGTGATATAGAAAAACAGGTATCGGTACTTTCTGCAGAGGCAAAGAAGGGCAAGGAAGAGGAACATGAAAAACTGCTCAGGGAATATCAGCGCCTTGTTCAAGATTCACAGGCTGAGGTAAAGAAAAAAGAATTTGATCTCACTGATGAGATTATAAAAGAGATTCGTGAGATGGTAGAGAAGATTGGCCAGGAAGAGGGATATGCCCTCATCGTTGAAAAAGGCATGGTTCTCTTTTCAAATAAAGACTTTGACATAACAGATGCGGTCATAAAAAAATATAACGAGTTAAAGGCCAAACCTAAAAAATAGTGAAGCTTAAAGAAATTGCTGCCCTGCTGAACGGGGAAATCATTGGAAATCCTGATATTGAAATTACCGGAGTATCAGGTATCAAGGAGGCAAATGAGGGAGATATTACCTTTGTCTCATCAGCGAAATATATTAAAGATCTTTCAGGAACAAGGGCATCATGTGTCATTGTAAAAGAACCAATAGCCGATATAGAAATAGCACAACTGAGAGTATCAAACCCCTACCTTGTCTTTGCAAAACTGCTAAAACATTTTTATGTAAAACAGAAAGCACCCATAGGAATAAGTAAAGATGCAATTGTATCTGATAAAACAGAGATAGGCACGGATGTCTCTATCTTCCCCTTTGCCTTTTTATCAGATGGTGTTTCTATTGGCGACAGGACTGTTATTTATCCATATGTCTTTATCGGAGAAAACACCACCATAGGAGAACAATGCATTATCTATCCCAATGTTACTTTAAGGGAGAATGTAAAGATCGGCAATAGGGTTATTATCCATTCTGGTTCAGTCATAGGCTCTGATGGTTTTGGTTATGTGTTTGGAGAAGGCAGACACTATAAGATCCCCCAGGTTGGTGGAGTTATCATTGAGGATGATGTCGAGATAGGTTCCAATGTCTCTGTTGACAGAGCAACACTTGGGAATACGGTTATCGGTAAGGGGACAAAAATAGATAACCTTGTCCAGATAGCACATAATGTCAAAATTGGTGAGAACTCAATAATCATTGCGCAGGTTGGAATTGGAGGTAGTACCGAGATAGGTGATTTTGTTACCTTAGCCGGTCAGGTTGGAGTTGCGGATCATGCAAAGATAGACTCCGAGACTATAATAGGCGCGAAGTCAGGTGTTAAGGGACATATAACTAAAGGGGTGTATTCTGGCACATTTGCTATACCCCATCGCGATTGGCTAAAGGCGCAGGCAATCTTTGCAAAACTGCCAGATCTCAATAAAAAGATAAGAGAACTTGAAGAAAGAATAAAGGAGATCGAAAGGAGGAATTCCGAATGATAGACATCAAAGAGATACAAAGACTCTTGCCGCACAGATATCCCTTTCTTTTAGTAGACCGGATTATTGAGATAGAACCTGGAGTAAAGGCTGTCGGAATAAAAAATGTGACTATCAATGAAGGGTTTTTCCAGGGTCATTTCCCTGGTTTCCCTATCATGCCGGGGGTTTTGACCATAGAGGCGATGGCACAGGTTGCCGGTATACTGGCGTTCTGTTCAGGAGCGACCGTGGGTCAACCTGTTTATTTTGTTAGCATAGAGAAGGCAAAATTCAGAAGACCTATTGTCCCCGGAGATCAGATCCGGTTAGAGGTCAAGATCATACAGCAAAGAGGAAATATCTGGAGGTTTTCAGGAAATGCAATCGTTGGAGAAAAGGTAGCTTCAGAAGCTGAATTTACTGCTATGATTACAGAGAAAGAAGTATAACACTATGGAAAATGAAATACATGCTTCAGCAATCATACATCCTGAGGTAACAATTGAAGAGGGAGTTTTTATTGGTCCTTTTTGCATTGTTGGAAAGGATGTCCATATTAAAAAGGGTACAAGACTTCTCTCGAATGTCATTATTGAAGATAACACAGAGATAGGTGAAAACTGTGTAGTATACCCCTTCACCACGATTGGATTACCACCCCAGGATCTGAAATACAAGGGTGAAAAGACAGGAGTTCACATAGGCAATAATAATATCATACGGGAATATATAACAATACACAGGGCATCTGTCGGAGGAGATGGGGTAACGACAATCGGAGACAACAATTTTCTCATGGCATATGTTCATATAGCCCACGACTGTAAGATCGGCAGCCAGATAATCATGGCAAATGCTGCAACCCTTGGTGGACATGTTGCTGTGGAAAATTGCGTTGTGATAGGTGGCCTGACAGCAGTACATCAGTTTACAAGGATTGGTGCCTATGCAATGGTTGGCGGCTTTACTGGAGTGGCACAGGATATTCCACCGTATATGATGGCATCAGGAGCAAGGGCAAAACTCTTTGGCCTGAATACCATCGGACTTAAACGCCATGGATTTACTGATTCAACAATCAATGAACTTAAGAAGGCATATAAGATACTTTTCAGAGGGAAGAGGACGATGAAGGATGCCATAAAAAAAGTGCAGGAAGACCTTCCATACACTGATGAAATAAAGCACATCATTGAGTTTATACAGAAAAATAAAAGAGGAATTTGTAGATGATAAAAATTAGTAATCCCCCTAAATCCCCCTTTAGTAAAGGGGGACTGAGGGGGATTACCCCTTTAGAAAAGGGGGACTTCTTAATTCCCCTCTTTTTTTAAAGAGGGGTTAGGGGAGATTACTAAAAGTAAATTATTGAGTTCTATAAAATTAATGTCCTCTATGTGTCATTTTGAACCCCTCGCTTGTCATTCCGAACGAAGTGAGGAATCTTATTACTTCACTCGGGGCAGGCTCCGTGAGAAATCTTAAGATTCCTCGCTTTACTCGGAATGACATAATAAAAAGAAAGGACATCATTTATGCAGCTTTCAATAGGTAAAGGATATTTTTAATTGAAAAAACTTGGTTTAATAGCAGGCACGGGAGAGCTCCCGAAGATTATCGCAGCAGAGGCGCGGTCACAGGGATACACAGTTATCGCCATTGCCCTCGATCCCCTTGC
>VGWY01000242.1 GCA_016873575.1 Nitrospira sp.
CTCCTGTGCAAGTTTCAGAAGCTCCATATTTTCCGCAAGGGTAATTGATGCCTGACTGAGCCATTTAAAGTGGAATTTTTTTAGCAATTGGAACAGTTCCTTTGCATAATCAGGTCTGCCCACGATATTGTCATCAACAATAAATAGAAAATTCGCATTGCCCGTGAGTGTATTCAATTCCTTTTCAACATCCTCTAAAGGTCTCACTCTATAGGAATGTCCAAAAAAGGCTGTAACTGAACAGAATTCACAATTAAAGGGACACCCTCTCGTTGTCTGCATTGTGTTGATAAAAAAGTATCCTGAGCGATCAAGGAGATCACGCCTTGCTGTTGGAACCCCTTTGAAATCTGACCGCCCATTGCTTCTATAAAAAGGCTGTAACTGGTTTCCCTGAAAATCCTGCAGAACACTTTGCCAGATAGCATCTGCCTCTCCGATCACAACTGAATCCACATATTTATTGGCTTCTTCAGGAAGCCATGTTGCATGGAATCCACCCATTACTACCCGTACCCCTTTTTTTTTGAATTCTGTTGCGATCTCGTACGCCCGGGGAGCAAGTGGTGTAAGGGCAGTAATACCCACAAGGTCAACATCTTCCTCAAAATTGATTGGAGAGACATTCTCATCTTCAATCTTTATCTCCCAATCTGATGGTGTAAGGGCAGCTATGGTAGTGACACTGAGATAAGGAAAGCGAAAGATAAAACTTTTCCAGATACTTGTCTCGGCCCAACCTGGTATGATCAGTTTAAGCTTCATCCTATCCCCTTAGCAATACACAGGCATTACTTCCACCATGAGAAAAATCATTCACAAGTGCAGAACTTACCTTCATCTCCTTTGTTTCAAACATATAACATAAACCCTCAACCTCAGGTCTCTCAAGTCCACAGATTGGCGGGATGATTCCCTCATGCATACAAAGCATTGCTGCACCAACCTTGATTACTCCTGATGACATAAAAAACCCTGTCATTGAAGTGAGAGCTGTAACCGGCACATTGTCACCCACTGCTGCTTTTAAGGCGATTGCCTCTTTATAGTCAAGCTCAACGGTTGAATTTGCAGAGGCTATAACCATTTCAGGTTTTCCACCAATGATAGTCTGATTGATCGCCTTTACCATTGCCTCTGATGATGAATAATGGAGCCTGTCAGAAGGTTCTGAAGAAAATCCAAAGGAAACAATCTCACCATAAATATGTCTGCCTCTTTTCATGGCATCATCTGTTTTCTCAAGCATAAGCGTACAGGCACCTTCTCCCAAAACCATACCATCCCTCATAAGGTCAAATGGCCTTATTTTTTGAGTTTTTGAGAGTATCCTGAGGGATTTCATTCCAGCGAATAGAGGTTCTGACAGCTCATCTGCTCCTGTAACTAACACCGCTTGTACCATCTTATTTCTCAGAAGTTCACAGGCATAAAAGAGTGCACTCTCACCTGCTATTGCAGCCTCACTGAAGGTGGTATTCGGTCCACCCAAACCCAGCTCGATAGAAATATGTGCTGCTGCAATATTCTGTACAGTCTCGGGGAAGAGCATCGGGTTTGTCTCCTCCGGACCCCTTTCCAGTAAACCTACATAGTAACTATCGGTACTACTTACACTACCCAGCCCTGTCCCCACAATAACCCCTATATTCATGGGATCATAGTGTCCCTGAATGGATGAATCTTTCCATCCCTCAAGGGCAGAGATAAGGGCGAGCTGTGAGAATCTGCTCATTCTTCTTGCCTTCATTGCGGGGATGAATTTCTTTGGAATAAAATCTTTTATAGTCCCATTATGGTTTCCATTCCCTATCCCCTTACCTTCTCTCAATCCTGAAAGAAAGGCTTCCTTTCCAACTCCGTATGTACTTACCATGCCAATACCTGTAACTGCTATCAATTTAATCCCCCATCCCTAAAAATTTATCGGAAAAACCACAGAGTTCACTGAGATTCTCTTTAAACTTAAAAAAACCTTTTGCCACGGAGAACACAGAGAACTAACTTTATTAAAAATCCTTTCTTTTTTAAATTTATTCATGTATTTCTCTGTGCCCTCTGTGTGCTCTGTGGTTAATTGTATTATTTAATTCATTCCCCTCAGAACCAATGCTGCATTATTTCCACCGAATGCTACCGAGAGACTCATTGCTGTGGTTACATACATCTTTCTCGGTTCAGGCACATAATCAAGGTCGCACTCGGGATCAGGAATTTTATAGTTTACTGTAGGCGGTAATATTCCTTTTACAATAGATAATATTGTAGCCACTGCCTCAAGTGCACCTGCAGCGCCGAGACAGTGGCCTATCATTGATTTTGTGGAGCTTAAAGGTATATTGTACGCCCTTTTACCAAAAAAATGTTTAATAGCCCTTGTCTCTGCGAGGTCGTTTGCAGGGGTACCCGTACCATGGGCATTGATGTACTGAATATCTTCTTTGTGATAACTTAAATCCCTGAAAGCCATCTCAATTGCCCGGACTATACCCATTCCTTCAGACTCAGGGGCAGTGACATGATATGCATCACCGGATATACCATAGCCCGGTATCTCTGCATATATCTTTGCACCTCTTTTAAGTGCATGGCTATACTCCTCAACAATAATAATTGCTGCTCCCTCACCTAAGGAAATCCCTTTTCGCTCTCTGTCAAATGGTCTGCATGGAACCTCATCAACTGCCCTGAGAGAGTTAAATCCTGAGAAGGTTGTCTCAGAAAGTGACTCACTTCCACCGCTAATTACCATTTCGCAGAGCCCATTTTTAATCCATTCTGCTGAAAGACCTATTGCAGTAGTTGAAGAAGAACAGGCTGTTGATATTGTGGTCCGAGGACCATAGACCCCTGCCTTCGTTGCTAACAGGTCTGTAAAGGTATATGTGGGAAAAGGCACAAGTAATCCCGGTCTTCCTTTGCCATGTTTTTTGATGGTTTCACGTCTGAATATCTCTGCATTTAGAAGACCCCCTGCACCACTACCCATGCAAATACCAATCCTGTCAGGTGAAATGTCTATATGACCAAAATTTGAGTCCATTGCTGCTTCATCCCATGCAATTAATCCGAGGATATCACACCTTGAAAGCCTTTTGCCTTCTGTATCAATGCCATGCACTTCAGCAGCGAGCCTGCCACGATAACCTGATGTATCAAAGATAGTAACCTCACCAATACCGCATACACCTCTACAAAGTGCATCCCAATATTCATTTAGCCCTCGGCCTATAGCTGAAATAACACCGATGCCAGTTATAACAGCCCTTCTATTCATTTAAAATCTAATCACTCTCTTTGTGTGCCATAAATACATAAATTTTCTGCCTGAAAATATCTCTAATACTGTCATTCCTGCGAAAGCAGGAATCTATACCTTATGTTTCACAGAAACAGCCTCTGGATTCCCGCTTTCGCGGGAATGACTAACAGAAGATTTTCATTCTTTGTGCCAATTTGTCAGCCTGAGTGTTTCATTTATCTAA
>VGWY01000243.1 GCA_016873575.1 Nitrospira sp.
GTGGAAACCCTGTCAAAGAGATTAAAAGAGAGAGGCGTGGATGTGACCCCTGCACTGAGCGGCAATGAGGCAATAAAGATTATGAGTGAAAAGCTTTTTGACGTCGTTATCCTCGACGTAAAAATGCCCGGTTTAGACGGTGTAGAAACCTTAAGAGAGATGAAAAGATCGTGGCCATTAGTCGAGGTCTTAATGTTAACCGGTCATGCCTCAGTAGACTCTGCCATCGAAGGGATGCGTCTGGGCGCCTTTGAGTACCTGATGAAGCCTATCGAAATTGAAGTCCTTATGACTAAAGTGGAAGAAGCCTATGAAAAGAAGTCCGCCCATGAGGAAAAGATCCGGCAGGCGGAAGTAGATGAGCTCATCCGGCGCAGACCCGGATAATAAGAACGCTTTCAGGCTTTCTTAAAATCGGGATCAAAATTATAGTTCCCTTCCATGAAGGCATTGACGAACCAGGTTACTCTGGACTCGGTGTCCATGAGCATATCTAATTGCCGTGTACATAAGGTCAGGCGACCCAGCATATCGAGTCTTTCTTCTGTTGTCGCCTGATCGTATTTCTGGATTCGGGCATAGACCAGATCTTCTTTTGTTTCAACAGTGAAATCCAGCTTTTCAAGAATAGCCGCAATAAAACGTACTCTTCTGATTCGCCGCATATCGTCTGCTGCTCCACCTTTAAAGCTGAAATTAATATAGTTTTTGTTTATTGAATAACCACAGTAGGTATCAATCGTACTGAAGTGGTAACCAACCCTTGAATTGAAATTAAGATACTTATCGGAGATAATGGCATAACTTTTATCTCCGAGGTTTCTTTCGTGATGGGGCGGTCTGATTGTGGTATGTGCCATGGTACTTAAAAGACCACGGAAACTTATTATTCGTGGTTCATGCCAGCGAATATCAGGATGCATCATACCTTTTAAAAAGGCATTTAAAGGGATGGAAGTGATAACATCAGGCTTCACCTTTGTGGCTTCTCCACCTTGTTTGATTCCACCACCCAGATCAATGATATAGAGATCTATTGGGAGAGAGGCATTTAGCTTGACCGCCACTCCTTCTTGACCGCTCAGGACATTGCTGATTTTAAACATCTCAGCAAAGGACATCTCATGGACATAGCGCGTAATATCATGAAGAGATGTGCAGTTTTCTGGTGTGAAAGATTTATCCCTGGGATCCGTCAGATGCAGGGGGACTATAAACGAGGATATTTTATCGAGTGCCTTATAAATCGGCGTGTCTTTCATATATGCCTCTTCTTTTTTATGCATCTGGACTAATTCTTTTACCAGCCCCTCATAAACAATGCCTGAATAAGCATCTACGGTGACTTCAATACCTTGACGTATTCTCTCTGTTGCCACACGAGTATCTAAAATAGTGGGCACTTTAAACTCCCTGGAAAGAGAAGCCATGTGTCCGGTGATACCACCCGCATCAGTCACAATAGCGCGGGCTTTTTTCATTACCCGGACAAACTTAGGAGAGGAATGTCTGGCAACAAGAATCGCGCCCTCCGGAAAATCGATCAGATCCCTCTCATGGCTGACATGATAGGCCGGGCCATGACCAACACCTGGATAGGCTACAACTCCTTTGTCAATCAAAATAGGATATCCGCTGAATTTTCTATAAGACTCCATTAGCCCTGTTTTTTCATAGGTGGCGAGGCGTAAAGGCCGGGATTGGAGTATAACCAGACGGCGGTCTTGATCGAGTGCCCATTCGATATCTTGTGGACTGTGAAAATGTTCTTCGAGGTTTAGGGCACATCTGGCTAATGCCTGAATCTCCTCAGACAAGAGACACGGCCTTGCTTGCTGGTCATGAAGGACAGAGATCTCTTTTAAACCACCTTCTGGGTCACTAACTAATTGAACAGCCTTTGGAGAAGTTTTTGATTCCAGGATGGTATAGTCTCCACGTGCCACTACATAAATATCCGGGTTAACAGTTCCATCCACGGCGTATGGCCCCAGGCCCCGGACGGCATTGATGATTATGTTGTCCTCCCTTAAGCCAGAAGGATCTACAGAGTACATAACTCCGCTGACCATAGATTCTATCATCCGTAGATAACCAACGCTCATAGCAATGTCTTCTTCTCGAATCCCCTTGTTCAGTCTATAGAAGATGGCCCTTGGGGTATACAAACTTGCTAATATATATTTATATGTTGGAATAAGTTTCTGGGGTGGGATATTTAAGGCCGAAAGGTATTGGCCGGCAAAGGTAAGTTCGCTATCTTCTCCAATAGCACTACTCCGTAAAGCCATACAGGGAGATTCCCCTAATTTCGTCTCGATCTTCCGGAATGCCTTTAGAATAGCCTCTTCCAGATCCGGCGGAACCTGCGCTGTAATAATTAACCTCTGTATTTCTTCACTAACCGCATCCACACTTCGATGATCATTGGGATTAAGGTCCATGTTTCTCTTATTGATCTCATCAAAGAGCTGGTTATATTCCATAAAATATTGGTAGGCAGATGTGGTGACAGCAAAACCCTCAGGTACAAACAGTCCCAGACGATTTTTAATTTCACCAATACGGGCATTCTTACCTCCGACACTATCCACCATATCCTTATCAATATCCTCATAGGGAAGAACCCACCCAACTGCTGGAATCTCTTTTCTCTTAGCTAATTCCGTCTTAATGGCATCAATAATCTTTTCTATGGCATCATTCAGGTCTTTATATTTGTGGTTGGAAAGGATATTCAGATTTTTAACCATCCTGGATGTATGAAAGACAGCCTGGATAGCTTTGGATCGCACGTAGGACATCCCAAAGACCTCATGACTTAAGAGCTTCTGTTCAATATCAGTGATAATCGCCAAGACTTCATTGTTAGAGGTCAAGATTTCCTTAAAATAAGTATATTTGAACTTAAAGGAGGCTTTTAAATCTTCCAGGAATTTAGGATGTCTTTTTCTCAAAAATCCAAATATTCTGAGCATGCAATTTTAGGACTGTATCAAAAGCTATTCTGACGTAATTTAAATTATTATAGCATTGCTCAGCCATTCTTGAAAATAGAATCAAATTTGTTTGTGTAAAGTGTAATCCCACACGGGTGTACGACAAATTTATATGATTGAATACTTCCCCCTTAGGTTAAGGGGGATTGAGGGGGTTACTTTAATATTTTCCTTTAATTTGAAGTAACTCCCCCCTAACCCCCTCTTAACCTAAGAGGGGGATATTGAACTGCTTTGCTTCTTGACTGATATGAAATAAATTTACCCATAAATTTGTCCCACACCGTCCACACTTTATCAGAAGTTTTTTAAGTTGGTATAATATATTTGTGGATGAGTTTTCGAAGATTTTCAAACCAGAAGTGACAGAACAAACCGAAGTTGCCAAAGAGGCTTTCAAAGAAAAATACTATGCATTTCAGAAACTTCTTAAAACCAATAACCAAGTCCTTGGCCCATCTTCAACAGTTAAGA
>VGWY01000244.1 GCA_016873575.1 Nitrospira sp.
TCCGTCTTTCTATCTCCTCCCTGATGGCTTGGGCGAGTAATTTACTTTTTTCTTTTCTTTCTTGGATTATATTATCGTAATAACCTTCTGCAAAAGTTCCAATTATTGGTGTGTTTATATTTTGGAATATCATATCTTCAATCCACATTATTTTTTCTCCTTATTTTCTAATAATCTTATCCCATATTTTATTATTTTTAATTTGGTTTTATTGGCAGCATTGGCAGCAGCATAGGCAGCATAGACAGCATTGGCAGCACAGGCAGCAGCATAGGCATCATTGGCAGCATCATTGGCAGCATCATTGACAACAACATAGGCAGCATAGATAGTAGCATAGGCAGCATCATAGGCAGCAGCATAGGCAACATTGGCAGCAGCATAGGCAACATCGTTGGCAGCAGCATAGACAGCATTCTTATTTTTTATAGTGGGATTTTTAATGCACTCCTTTGCTTTTTCTATTGCCTCTCTTGGTCTTTTGTCATTAGGATATTTGTTCTCGTAAATGTTAATCACTAATTCGGCAGCATACACTGCGTAAAAAGCACAATCTTTATAAGACATAATCCTAACAATAAACCAATTTGCCCAATCATATTTTTTAATCTTGATTAGCCATTTCAGGATTTTTAATGGATTGCGTTCTTTCCTTTGCCATAAATCAAGAGCTTCTTGGCAAGGTTTATTATCTGCAATCCATCGGTTTGTGATTAAATTGATGATGGGTTTCATATTATTCTCCTTTCAATCCACATTTAAGACCTGCTATTAAAATTTTTACTTTAATCTTGACATCCGTCTTTCCATTCCTTTTTCTATCTTTTTAATTCTTTTATCTAAAAGAAAAAAAACTGTTTCTCCTATCGTAAGATAATCAAAACCCTTAATATGACTACGACGAGGAACAGCACCAAGACTTACCATTCTTTTCCAAATACTTGAATTTCTCTTATAAAATCCCGACTTTTTCTTCATTTTACCTCCAATCCAAGTTTTTTACGCAAATCCAACTCTTGTTTTGCCTCGTTTACAGGTTCGGGGTTTACCACCCCATCTCCTTAGGGCAAAGTTAAAATATACTTCCTTGCGTATTATCAATTCTCTTTTGTGCCATCTTGATATATTCTGGGTTTAGGTCTATTCCAATAAAATGCCTGCCGAGTTTCTTGGCTACAACTCCTGTTGTTCCTGCACCAGAAAAAGGGTCTAATACTACACCACCATCAAAGCCAGCATTACAACCGCAGTCGGTATAACCAATCGTTTTATAATCAAAAGACATTTTTTCAGCAGGTTTATAGTATTCTTTAATCATTTGAATATCATATTTATTATTTGGTATTTCTAATAATTTTTTAAGTTTAATATAATCTTCTTTACTTGGGAAACTTTCGCCATTAAACCAATGGTGAGGTGCTTGATTATCAAAAATTTCTTCTACTTCATCTATGGTCAAATTTACTTTTTTGCGATGTTCGTTTATAAAATAAGAAAATTTTTCTGGATTAGGTAATTCTCTCACCGCCACCAATCCTTTTCGTTTTTGAATACTATAAGGTTGTTTTTCACTTATTATATTTGCTGTTCCTTCTTCTTGTAATTGATTATGTTTTAATATTTTTTCCCTCGCCTTCCCGCACTTCTTACAAACAAATTCAGGACATCCCGCTTTTATCATCGGCTCAACAAGTGCCTCTGGGAAGGTAGCAAAGTGGGCTTCCTTGAAAGGTTTTGTAGTTATTGTCCAGACACAACGCTTGTTGCGACCTTGTGGATTTGATATGGGAAACTTACTAAATGAATGACCAAATGCCTTTGCTTTTTTTGCTTCTTCTGTAGCACCATATTTCCAAGTGTCTATGCCCTGAGCCCTTTGTTTAGCAAAACCAGATGTTTCGCTTTGTGGTTCATACTGCGGTTCAAACCAATACTTCTTATTCTTCACAAAGAAAAATACATATTCAAAATCAACTGTGAAGCGGTCTTTGACTGATGAAGGCATACAGTTAGGTTTATGCCAGATGATTACATTGCGGAGTATCCAGCCACGATTACACATTTCTATTGCGAAGCGGGAAGGGATTTGGAGAAGGCATTTTTGAAATCCCTCAACACCCCTCTTATGTTCTAACGAGTGTATTTTTTTCTTATCCCCTTCTTCGCCCTTACCACTCCCATAAGTATCTCCCAAGTTCACCCAGCAAGTTCCTTCATTTTTTAACACCCTTTTTACTTCATCAAAAATATCGCAGAGTTTGGTGATATATTCTTGGAAGGTTGGCTCTAATCCAAGTTGTCCTTCAATGCCGTAGTCTCTCAATGCCCAATAAGGCGGAGAAGTAATCACGCAGTCAACACTTTCGCTTTCCATCTTTTTTAATTCAGTTAAACTATCGCCACAGATAATTTTCACGGCAGCCAAATCCTTTTTCGTGAAAGTTTCTCAATATCCCTTGACTTTTCTCGTGCCAGCTCCTGCATATCAATACTTACCTGTTTATCAACCTTACTTTTATGAGGGTTAAACATCAAACTATTTGTAGTGTGCCAATTAAGGGGTTTCATTTTTCATTCCCAAGCTCCCTCAAACATCTTGTTCTCTTCCGCCCATTTTGATTTGCCTCTGAATTGACCACGCTTTTCATTCTTAGGTTTAGGTGGATATTTAATGTGTCTCTTGCAAAATCCGTTCTTGTAAGCTGGTCTTCCGCAGGGACAAAAAATCATTCTTTTTCCTCCACGTTTGAAAGATAGTGCATAACTGATTCAACTTCTTTATTCCAAAGTTCATTTATGCTAAGATATTTTATCCGTTGTATCCGCATACTCTTGGGCAAATCAAGATTATTCTGCATATTCCAAAGTACATCCTCCCAAGATAAATTACGCTTTTTTAATAAGGATTTTATCCACTCAATCTGATTATCTGACGCCATAACCACCAGCCCGACGTATCCTCGTCCTGCATTGTCCACAATGACAAAATGCTGTCCGCTTAGTTTTCTTCCCACACAACACACACTTCCTGATTTTATAAATATAAGGACTTTTTATACTCATATTTTTAGGAGGCAGGTGGAGAGCCGTGGCTACGGACTCCCCACCCGCTTATGCGATGCTATAACGTTGTGATTTCGTAGACGGTCTTACCTGCAGCATCTTTCTTGCTTCTTTTTATCCTGATTTTCACAGGCGGTTTCAAAACTTTCATCTGCCTTTCTACGTTTTTTGCGGAGCAGTCCCAAGTTTTTGTGCCTTCAGGAAAATCCAGTGAATAGAGAATTGTTTGTTGACCATATCTATTCACTCCCTCTTTCCATTCTCCTGAAAAAACCGCTTCCATAGTTTCTTCTGGAGTTAAATACACATACTGTGAAGTTCGTCTATAGTGTTCTTCAAGGGTTTCTTTTGGTTTTTCTCTTTCTGACATCTTTCCCTCCTTTCTCTA
>VGWY01000245.1 GCA_016873575.1 Nitrospira sp.
CATTTCTTGCAGCAAATGTTTTGAGGGATGTTTTCATATGTTATGATTTGTTAACGGCTATGTATGCCTTGTTTCTCAAGATGCCCGCCAGGAGTCTTCTGGACTTCTGTGAAATCATTTGCCCGATTTCTTTAGTTACAGTTCTTATGATATTGAACATATTGGCCAGCGTCATCTTCATATCGCTTTTGCAAAAGAAGTCCATAACAAAGGGCTTCTTCTCTGTAAATATTCTCACGTATGATTGAATCAATTTCATAAACGTATACTGTTTTCGCCATATTGCTGACAATGTTGAACTTATGTCTCCCGGGTAACGTAGTGTTTCAAAATAAAGAAAGGACTTAACTTCAGGAACGTTGAACGGTTCCCCTGTAAGGTCTGCATAATAATAGTAAGCCATCTCAAATCCTGCTTGTGAAGGGAAAAAACTGAAACCGGGTAATCTCGGATTAATTTCGGTCAAATAATACTGGTTTTTCTTTTTACAATACACCCAATCCAGATGTGCAAAACCTTTCCATTCCAGTCCGTCGAGTAGTTTACGGGTAAGGCTTACGATTTCCTCATTTGGGAAAGATTCACCAGCATAAAGCCTGCTTCCATAAGTCCCTCCCCGATACATAACCGTCCTGATCTTTTTGATAGGGAAAAACCCTCTTGCATTTCCATATCGGTCATAATATGCCTCGACACACCATATGTCTTCCATATCATAATCAAGCCATTCTTGTGCAATCAGCTTCGGATGCAATACCCGATTTTCCTTACTTAAAATCAATGATTCCATCTGGGTAAAAGCCTGTATCACCTCTTCAGGCCTTTGAACCCTGATGTAATTCCCACCAGCTAATGTAGTTGCTTTGATGATAAAGGGATATTGCATCGACCGGGACATCTCGTCGAGGTCTTCACGGTTTTCGATCAGTCTTGTGTAGGCACATGGTATGCCTATTTTTAAAGCTTGGAGATAACAAAGCCATTTATCAAAACCCATGAGAAGGGTTGCTTTGGATGGGAAATTTATCAGGAAACCTTTGCGATCTAAAATTTCTCTCTTTTCTGAAAACAATATCGCTGTATGGTCATCAGAAGCAAACAAAACACCTTTAGGAACACTCTTGATAAGAAATTCGATAAACTGATTTTCGTCTCTTGAAGGAGGAGAAATCATCTTTTTCGTTATATATTTAGAATGAAATGCATTGCAATTTTTTTTTGTGCTTAACCCAATGATCGGGATCTTCCTTTTCCCTAACGAACGGATGATTCCTTCCATCACACGAACATCACAATTTGGCAGGATTGCATTAATCATGATCAGACCGGAAGGTTTTTTCCATTGAGAATGTTGTTATATACGTTTTGATAGTTGTTTACCATATTTTTTATGGTGTACGATGCACCGGTTTCCTCTGCCTTTTTCGCTAAGCTATATCTTTTATTACTGTCGCGATAGAGGTTTTGTATATGGCTACTCAAGGCTTCAAGATCATCAACATCGAAAAGCAAACCGTTTTTATCATGAGAAACAATGCTGCTATTCCCGCCGACATTACTCACAACTACCGGAAGTCCTGAGGCCATAGCTTCAAGTAGAGACAGGGAAGTCCCTTCCGAAAGAGAGGTCATGACAAATATGTCAAAGATTTTAAGGAGCTCGGGGACGTCACGTCGGAGGCCAAGGAAAAAGACCCTGTCCAGCAGATTGAGTTGTTCAACGAGAGCTTCAAGATTTTTCATGTGGGCATATTTTTCCCCTACAACGACCAGTTTGATGTTGGGAATTGTCAGTTTGAGCGAATGTATCAGTTTTATCTGCATTTCAATATTTTTTTCCGGGTATGTGCGTCCGACTGTGCCAATGACAAAATCGTTTTCAGCAAGACCCAGAGATTTCCTCTTTTCAATTTTGTTAAACCCATCTCCTGGAGTTTTGATATCAATTCCATTCAGGATAACTTCTACATTATTCATATTTAAAAAAGGTATCTCCTTTAGTTGATTTTCAATATCTTTTGAAACAATCACAATTTTTGAAGTAAATTGTGAGAGTAATAAATAGAGGATTTTCTTTTTTGTAGATCCCTCACCACGTATGAAACCATGAAGTGTAACACATCGCTTTATGCGTTTAGAAAGTGTTGCAAGGATAGTAAAGTACCAGGGTGTGACATTATGGGCGTGGACTAAATCGATCTTCCGTTTGTCAATTGTGTTTTTGAGCTTACGTGCTACTTGTAAATCTGTTAAGTTATCTCCTTTCCAGTTAAGAGAATGGACGGTATGACCTGAGTCACGCAATTCTTTCCCCAATATTCCGATATCATTTAAAACACACACTTCTAACTGCCATTCAGAAGATGGCAGGTTGAGCAATAAATCTTTAACAATTATTTCCGCACCGGCAATATTGAAATGCTCGATTATGTGAAGAACCTTTTTTCTATCCATAAAAAGGGGATATCAAGTTTAACGTGTAAATGCCCAGCCGATTGCCTTTGATATGAACTCGTCCCGGTTATGACATGGCTGCCATGACAACACCTTTTTTTCAAGTTCACAATCGAAATGACCGTGGATCGACCTGTTTGCCAGATCGCGATAGCTCAAAAAAGTATTTCTGTTTCCGGTAAGATATTTTATGATGAATTTAAAAATGTCGATAGCATACCAGAGCTGTATAGGATAGGGGAATGCTTTGATGTCCCTCTGAGAATATTTCTTTAAATAATCTACGTATTCTCTTGCAGATAACCTCACATCACCTACAAGATTGAATGCCTTACCTTCCAAACCATCAATCCCCAGAACCTTAATCATGGCGTTTACCATATCTTCTACCAGAACAAAAGGCAATTCATTTTTTCCCCATCCCCAGTAATCACAAACGTTATCACGGGTCCACTGTCCTACTCCTCCATGATAAAGAGTTCCGCCCTTTCCAACAACAATGCCGGGCCTAAAGATTATCAGAGGCAGGTTATATCCTTTTACCATGTCCCTTAATATATTTTCGATAACTATTTTGGATCGTGCATATAAATTTCTCTGCTGGGGATTTGTATCTATTGCTGTTTCACCTGTAATAACCTCTCCCTTTTTAATATCGCCATAATAATAGACAGCGATACTACTCACAAAAATGAAATATTTGACTTTTTCTTTTAAAGATGCAAGGGCGAGATTTTTTGTTGGTATAACATTAAGACGATAAAAGTCATCCCATGTTTGTCCAAGGCCATGGGCCAGATGATAAAAAAACTGTATCCCCTGAACAGCCTTTTCAATGGTCTTTTGATCCGTAATATCCCCCTTGATAATCCTCACTAAAGGAGAGTAAAAAACAGGGTGTAGTCCTTTAGGATTTCTTATTAAAACCCTTACCATGTTACCTGCAGCAACTAATTTTTCTATCAGATGCGCACCAATAAATCCTGTCGC
>VGWY01000246.1 GCA_016873575.1 Nitrospira sp.
AGCTTTTTTTTGTTTGTAATAAATAAAAGAGATATTTGTTCTTATTCTCAGTGTCTCTGTGCCTCAGTGGTTAAAGTTCTCTTTCAATATAAATACGAAAGAGGGAAATATTTTCATAAAGCTGTTTCCTTTCAATAAAAGATGCGCATGCTCAACAATGTATTCAATCCAAAATCGATTGCAGTAATCGGTGCATCAAGAACACCAGGGAAAGTGGGCTATGATATCCTGGAAAATATCATTCAGTATGGCTATGAGGGATCCGTGTATGCCATCAACCCAAGTGCGTCAGAAATTTTAGGGGTAAAGTCATATCCTTCTCTGCTTGATGTATCTGGGAAGATTGATTTAGCAGTGGTTGTAGTCCCTTCAAAAAATGTGATTGAGGTCATTGAGCAATGTGGGGTGAAAGAGATTGATTCTGCTATTGTTATCACTGCAGGTTTTCGAGAGAGTGGATTAGAAGGGGCAAAGCTGGAAAATGAATTGATAAAAAAGGCAAATGAGGCAGGCGTCAGGTTCATCGGTCCCAACTGTCTTGGCGTGATTGATACACACTCCAAGGTAAACGCCTCATTCGCAGCAGGAATGCCTACAAAGGGGGGTATCGGGTTTTTCTCACAATCGGGTGCACTCTGTCTTGCTATTCTTGATCGCGCCTTACCTGATAAAATCGGTTTTTCAAAATTTATCAGCATGGGAAACAAGGCAGATATTTCGGATACAGACATCATGCTTGCGCTTGCTGAAGATGACAATACAAAGGTCATTTTAGGATACATTGAAGGTGTGAACGATGGCAGAAGGTTCATGGAAGTAGCCAGCGAGGTCTCCAAGAAAAAACCCCTGATTATATTGAAATCCGGGATCACCAGTTCAGGAGCAAAGGCAGCATCTTCTCATACCGGCGCCCTTGCAGGTCGTGAGGCAGCCTTTGATGCTGCCTTCAAGCAAAGCGGGGTCATCAGGGCACATACCATCAATGAGCTTTTTAATTATGCCTTGGCTTTTGCAAATCAGCCTCTCCCACGAGGTCCATATGTTGCTATCATAACGAACTCCGGAGGGCCTGGGATTTTAGCAGCAGATGCCTGTGATAAATCTGACCTCCAACTTATTCCACTCCATAAAGAAATCGTAGATGAACTCAGGACTTTTTTACCGCCTGTCGCATCATTCTATAATCCTATTGACATACTTGGAGACTCTGGTGCAGATCGGTATGAAAAAGCCCTCAATACCGTGCTGAAAGATGAGAGGATCAATGGTGTCATAGTGCTCCTGACACCAACAGCCGTTGTAGATGTAGATGCTACTGCCATGGCTGTAGCACATATTGCCAGTCTCATTGACAGGCCAATCCTTACCTCATTCATGGGAAAGAAAAGCGTTGAGTCTGGATCAAAAATACTCATGAAAAACAATGTTCCCAATTACAGCTATCCGGAAGAAGCAGTGTCAGCCTTGCATGCGATGTATCGCTATAAGGTATGGATAAACAGACGAGAAAAGACGTATCCTTCATTGAATAACTTGAAAGAAAAAGCTGTCTACATCTTTGATAAGGTCAGGGAAGAAAGACGTGAACGGTTCACAGAATCAGAGGTACATAATGTTTTAAACGCCTATGGATTTTCACAACCAAAAAGTTTATTTGCCAGGACATCAGAAGAAGCCGTTGCCGCTGCCAAGGGAATAGGTTACCCTGTGGTTATGAAAATCGTCTCGCCACACATAGTTCATAAGAGTGATATCGGTGCTGTAAGAACGAATCTGAATAGCAAAAAGGAAGTAGAGAATGCCTTTTTTGATATTACTACCCATGTCAGGAATATTATGCCTGCTGCATATATATATGGGGTGATTATTCAGGAGATGATACGTGGCGGGAAAGAGGTCATTATGGGCATAACAAAAGATCCGCAATTCGGACATATGGTTATGTTTGGACTGGGTGGGATTTACGTGGAGGTCCTGAAAGATGTTTCATTCAGAATTGTACCATTAAGCCAGGAAGATGCACATGAGATGGTACGTGAAACCAAAACCTTTCCACTGTTACGTGGCGTGAGGGGAGAGGCTGAGGCTGATATCGAGGCTATTGAAAGAGCACTATTACAATTATCGCAACTGGCCATAGATTTTCCCCAGATTCTTGAAGCAGACATCAATCCACTCCTGGTTATGAAGCGGGGAGAAGGAGCAGTTGCCATTGACGCACGATTTAGCATAGGAGGTGAGTAAAATGGTTTCTTTATATGTAGGTTCAACAGGAGGGTACACGGGTAAGAGTTTAGTTTCTATGGGACTTGGTCACAAGTTTAAGGAAGATGGATTCAAGGTAGGCTATTTCAAGCCGGTGGGTATCCTTCCCATAAAAGTAGATACTATCCTTACAGATACCGATGCATGGCGTATCTATAGGGTACTTGAGCTGAAAGATCCTATATCTGAACTATGCCCTGTAGTACTCACACAGGAACTTGCAGTGAAAAGTTACCGGAAGGATGTTAAGGGACTCTTAGCAAAAGTCGTAAAATCCCATAATTTCCTTTCTCAGGATAAAGACATTTTGTTAGTCGGCGGTTACGGCAGTATATACACGGGAAGCTTCCTGGGGCTTCAGGGCATAAAGGTGATAAAACGCCTTAATGCGAAGGTGGTAATCGTTGTAAAGTATGAAGGCGAGTACATAGTTGATTATGTTCTTCAGGCACAAAAGGATCTCGGAGAGAGATTCCTGGGCGTGATCCTGAATAATGTCACACCGGAACTCAGGGAGAGTGTTGATGAATATGCCTTACCCTTTCTAAAGAGAAAGAGGGTAGATATTCTCGGCATACTGCCACATGATTCTATCGTTGGATCAATTACAGTAGAAGAAATGAACGAGATGCTTGGGGGTAAGGTTTTATGCAGTCATGACAGGATGAGCAACCTCGTAGAGCATTTCTTGATTGGTGCTATGCAGGTAGATAAGGCTATGGAATATTTTAGAAAGACCAGAAATAATGCGGTTATTGTGGGTGGAGACAGAGCCGATATTCAACTATCAGCCATAGAGTCAGGTTCTGTATGCCTTATTCTTACCGGAGAGCTCTATCCGAGCGAGATCATCATATCCAGAGCTGAACAGAAAGGTATTCCAATTCTTGTAGTCAGGGAAGATACCTATAGCATTGCAAAAAAATTAGAGAAACTTTCTATACGGTTACGATTGAGGGATACGGCAAAGGTTGCTCGAGGCATGGATCTTGTCATAAAGCATGTGAACTTTCCCTTACTCTACGAAAAGCTGGGGATGAAGACTTACTAAGAAGTGCATAAGTAAGGCATCATTATTGAAAAATCTCCCCTTGCCCCTCTTTGCCAAAGAGGGGTACATTGCCTCCCTTTAGCAAAGGGAGGTGAGGAGGGATTTTATAATCAATGTCTT
>VGWY01000247.1 GCA_016873575.1 Nitrospira sp.
AGATGGGGAAATATTTTCATCATGCAGTGGCAACGAATTGGGATGAAGAAGAAAAGGATGCAGCTGAGGTGCTTCAATGGCACAATCAGAGGGGGGAAGCGGAGAACTTCAATAAGGAACTAAAGAATGGCTTTGGTATGGAGCGTATGCCCTGCGGGCAGACGGAAGCCAATGCAGTATTTTTCAGAATAGGAGTAATAGCATACAATCTTTTTATAGGGTTTAAGAGGCTGTCGTGTCCTGAGACATGGATAAAACATACGATAGCAACATTTCGCTGGAAGATGGTTCAAGTAGCAGGTAGGATAGTGAGACATTCTAAAAGTATTATTTTAAAGCTGGCAGTAGATATAGAGAAATTAGAGTTATTTAAAGGGATAAGGAAAAGTATTTTTGAATTGAGTTTAGTTCTTGATGGATAAAAAATATTATTGCAATTATAAGTGAAACGAAAACGAAGGGAGTGGTACGTCTCGAAAGGGCAAAAACGATATAGATACAAAGCAGTATTTCATTTAAAAAGAGATTATGGGGCTAATTTCAGAGAGATAACCTCTGTATAGTTAAAAAGTTGCCTCAAAATCTCGTACATCGCACTATCTGTAATTTCTATATCGGGATTTGGGACGAGTAACTTTGTTGACAAAGATGCGTCCTGAATGGCATTTTAAACAGGAATCATTTCTATGGATATTCGGACAAAATATTTATATCCAAGAGAAAATCTGTTGTTCACCGGACAGGCATAAAGGATATATAAGCTATGTGTAAATACTGTGGAAACTCGGGATTGTGTTACACAATCGTAGGCTATAGTGCCTATTTCATCATTTCCTGGGTAAAAAGGATTCTTTCCCGGCTAAGGAGTAAAAAGGAACGAGCGCAAGCCGCATGACATTTAGAATGATAAAACAGTTAAACATATACGTAATAGCCCTCTTCTTCATGTTATCGATTCTTACTTCTCCGTTGCATCATCATGAGGATTCTCTTTTTCATAAGGATTGTTCACTCTGCGTCTTCGGCATGCACAATATCAGCTCTATTCTTCAGGATATATTTGATTTTAGCCTCTATCCTTGTCCAACTGAACTCACCTCTATAGCGAATGATTATTGTATCTCCTTTGATGACTTAGCGCCTTTTTTAAGTCGTGCCCCTCCCGCCTAAAGCTGCTTCTCAAATCATATAAGACTCCGGAAGGTGATAAACGGACACATGGCCGTATTCTGCCATTATGTCCGAATGCAATCTTATCATTAACTGAACAAAAGCATTCATAAGGTTTTTCTGAAGGAGGGAAACATGAAGATATTATTGTTTTTACTCATGACAATTCTGGCATTATGCCCAACCGTATCCGCCGAAACACTTGAAGAAAGGGTAAAAAAGTTAGAAAACGCGTTAAACATGCAGGAACAGATCATACGGGAGCAGCAGAAGAAAATCGAGCAACTCAGTGGACAAAAAGAGCAGATACAGACAGAGGTTATTCAGTCTACTGGTGTAGACTCCAGGGAGAAAGAAAAGTCAGCTGCCCGGGACTATCGTCTTGACGACAGGTCAAAGGCCATTGCCATGCAATCAGCTTCTCCCATATCCCCCTATCAGATTACGGAGAAACAAACACCATCTCTGTTAAACCCTTCGATAAGCTTAATTTTCGATTCTCTCTACTACCAAACAAATTTATCTGAAGAAGAGCTGGAAGAGAGGGAAATTCCGGGATACGTCGCACTCCATGAGCACGGCGAGGGTTCACATAGCCATGGTCATGGCACATTTGAAAAGGGGTTCAATCTGAGAAGCGCTGAACTGACCATATTTGCTCCTGTTGATCCCTATTTCAACCTCTACGCCACAATTCCATTCACTGAGGATGGGTCGGAAGTGGAGGAAGCATATTTTGTTACAACTTCACTCCCGGCAGGCCTCCAGATAAAAGGGGGTAAATTCAAAAGCGGATTCGGAAGATTTAATGCCTTCCATCCCCATGCCTGGGACTTTGTTGATGCACCGTTGCCGTATACGGCATTTCTCGGAGGGGAAGGACTCATTGAAAAAGGGGTTCAATTCACCTATCTCCCACCTCTCCCTGTCTATACTCTTTTGGGGTTTGAGATACTCCAGGGGGAAAACGAGGTGCTCTATGGAGAAGAAGCGAAATCCGGGCCGCATGCATATGCGGGATTTGCAAAGATGTCTCTGGATTTCGGTGAGTATAATACAATTCTTTGGGGTATATCGGTTACAGGAGGCGAAACAAAAACAGAATCCATTGAGCATGAAACAGAGTTCAGCGGTGATTCTGTCCTCTACGGTGCAGAATTAACTTATAAATGGAAGCCCTCAAAAGACAGGAGTCTTATCCTGCAGAGTGAATATCTGCTCAGACACCAGACAGGGGATTTTGAATATCTTGAAGACTCCACCGTCGATTCTCTCAAAAGAACGCAGGACGGATTATATCTGCAGGGCCTCTATCAGATCGACAGGTGGAGGATCGGTGCGAGATACGATGTCCTGAGTATTTTCAAAGATACATACAAGTTAGCCGGAGAAGAGGAAGATTTTGGTGATAACCCCTACAGACTCACCGGCAGTCTTGAATTCAATCCTACAGAATTTTCTCGCCTCAGGCTCCAGTATACCTATGACAAATCTGCGGGTAATGGAAAGGAAAACAACGAGTTATTCCTTCAGTTGATCCTGGGCATTGGCGCTCACGGAGCTCATAGTTTTTAAGGAGGGCATGCGATGATTAAAAAAACATCTCTCTGTATTTTATTTGTCTTTATGTTCATGGGAACCGCTTTTGGAGAATTACGGGTCGTTGCAACCCTTCCATGGATTGGAAGCCTTGTCAACGAAATTGGCAAGGACCGGGTCCATCTCGACGTCATTGTCAAGGCAACTCAGGACCCTCATTTTGTTGAAGCAAAACCGAGCATGATCCTTGCGGTAAGAAAAGCAGACGTTTTGATCTACAACGGACTGGATCTGGAGATAGGATATCTTCCCGTACTGACCGAGTCTTCAAGAAACGAGAAAATACAATCCGGGATGGAGGGCAATGTGGACTGTTCCCGTTATGTTAAAGTCATTGACCATCCTGATAAAGTTGACAGGAGCATGGGAGATGTACATCCTTTTGGCAATCCACATTATCATTTTTCTCCGAAGAATATCGAACGGGTGGCTACGGGTATCACCGAAGTGCTCTCACGAATGGATACCGGCAACGCGGATTTCTTCAGGAAAAACATGGCTGCTTTCTCTTCCAAACTGCGCGGGAAAGAATCATCATGGAAGGCAAAACATCTTCACGGCAAAAAGGTCATTGCATATCATAAGCTTTTCGAGTATCTTGCGGCAGATTTTGGTCTCACCATATCGGGATATGCGGAACCAAAACCCGGGAT
>VGWY01000248.1 GCA_016873575.1 Nitrospira sp.
CATGACCGGTCTTGAGGTTGAGGCAGTGGAGTCTGTGAATGGCGATACTATTTTTGAGGTTAATGTTACACCGAACAGGCCTGATTGTCTTAGTATCATAGGCATTGCCAGAGAGGTGGCTGCATCTTTTAAGACCCAGTTGAAAATACCTCCCCATGACATAAAAGAGAAGATTCCCCTCTCTGATTTTTCTATCGAGATATTCAACCCTGAACTTTGTAACAGATATACAGGAAGATTAATAACGTCTGTGAGGATTTCTGATTCTCCTGAATGGATGAAATCAAGGCTTGAAAAATGTGGTGTCAGGACTATTAATAATGTTGTTGATATCACAAACTATGTACTTTTAGAGTTTGGACACCCTCTCCATGCATTCGATGCTGATACACTCAAAGGTAAAAAGGTAAGGGTTGGTACGCCAAATACAATAAAGGGGCAAGGGGTAAGGGGTAAGGGGCAAGAACTCCGAACTCCGAACTCCGAACTCCGAACTAAAATCAAAACCCTTGATGGTGTTGATCGTAAAATACCCGCTGACTCTCTTTTGATATGGGATGCTGAAAATCCTATAGCGATAGCAGGTGTCATGGGTTGTTTAGAGACAGAGGTTTCTGATCTGACAAAAAATATCTTTCTTGAAAGTGCATATTTTGAGCCCTTTTCTATCAGGAGGACATCAAAAAAACTGGGTCTCATGAGCGAGTCATCTTACAGGTTTGAACGTGGAACTGATATAGAATTTCTCGAGAATGCCCTCAACAGGGCAGCACTTCTTATAAGGGAGATTGCCGGTGGAACAATCCATGAAATCATAGATGTGTATCCTGTCCACTATGTGCCTGTCTCTGTAGAGGTAAGATTCGAAAATATAAACAGAATCCTGGGAACAGATATCTCTCCTCATGACATCCTTGAAATACTGAATAGGTTTGGTATCAGCACAGAGGACAAAGGAGATGTTTGTATCATCAATCCTCCCGCATTCAGGCGTGATATACAGAGAGACAGTGATGTAGCTGAAGAGATAGCAAGGTCTTATGGATATGACAAAGCTCCGACAAGGATTCCCAGGAGTACTCTTTTCTCAGGACGGTTGGATAAAAGGACTATACACAGAAACAGGATAGTGGATACCATGAGGAGGTCAGGTTTTACCGAGGTTATTAATTATAGTTTTATGAGTCCCTTGAGCCTTGACCTGATTGATGTCTCGGTGACTGACAGGCGGCGTAATACTGTTGTGATAAGAAATCCCCTGAGACAGGAAGAGTCTTTGTTGAGGACAACGCTGATTCCGGCATTAATTGAAAATTTCAAATTCAACCTGGATAGGGGCATGAAAGATATCAGGCTTTTCGAGATATCAAAGATTTTTGAGGAGACCGGTAACCGTCTTCCTCTGGAGGAGTTAAGGCTTGGTGGTATATTCTACAAGGATAAATCACCCTCTCTCTGGAAAGAGGAAGCGCAGGGATTTTTTGTTGCAAAAGGTGTCCTGGAGTCCATGTTTGAGGATGTCAAGATACAACAGTATGATTTCCAACAGTCTTCAGAACCGTTTCTTCAACAGGGAAGTTCTGCTGATATATATATTGCAGGTTCCTACATAGGGTACCTGGGGGTCCTCGGCCCCGAAATTGTTGAGAGACTTGAACTCAAGAAACAGAAACCAGAAATCGTCCTTTTTGAACTTAATCTCGACCTGCTTCTAACACAAATATCTGATGTTTTAAAGTATACCCAAATCCCCAAATATCCTCATGTAGAGCGTGATATTGCCATTGTCGTTGATGAAAGGATTCCTACATCTGAGATTAAGGAAATAATCAAGTCCTTTCCATCTGAACTTATTGAAGAGGTTTCCGTGTTTGATTTTTATAAAGGGAGGAATATCCCTGCGGGTAAGAAAAGTCTTGCATTTAATATCATATACAGGTCAAAAGATAAAACATTGAGAGATGATGAGGTTGAGACTCTTCATGCCTCACTGGTAAAGCATTTGCTTGAAAAGACAGGAGGGGAACTGAGAAAGTAAATTAATTCAAAATTATCAATGAGCAATTATCAGGTTAAATGTTACGTGATAATTTTACATTGATAATTGATAATTTTTTAGGAGGTCATTGGTTTGTTATAACATACCCCTCCACTAAAATATCTTCCCCGATACGTTTTATTTTGACATCCTTTAAGCAGTATGCATCTTCAAGCCTTCTGAAAGATTTTCCTCCTACGGCAGGGAATGACTCCTTACCGCCCATGATTTTCGGTGCGATAAAGAACATCACTTTATCAACAATGTTATCTGCGAGTGCGTGGGCATTCAATGATGAACCTCCCTCTATGAGGACTGAAGTAATCTTCATCTTTCCAAGTTTCTCCATGAGCCAGTTAAGATTGAGTTTTTCATCATATTCAATAATTTGAATCCCTTTTTCTCTTAAATTATTTTTCTTCACCTTATTTGAAAATCTCCCCTGCACCCCTTTAAAATCCCCCCATCCCCCCTTTAGTAAAGGGGGGCAAGGGGGGATTACTTTACCGTGGGATGATTCGGGAGTATTATTGAACCGTGAACTGTAAAATTTCCTTGTGACAATGATTGTCTCAGGTGGTACCTGAAGCACCTTTGCATCTAATGGTATTTCAAGATCAGGATCTATAACTATCCTTTTTGGATTCCTTGTCCCTTGTCCCTTGCCCCTTGCTTTTTGAATCCTTGCAGTAAGTTGAGGGTCATCTGCTTTTACTGTTCCGATGGCTGTTATGATTGCATCAACATTACTCCTGATTCGATGAACTACTGATCTTGACTTTTCAGATGTTATCCATTTTGACTGTCCTTCAGGGGTAGCAATTTTCCCATCGAGGGTCATCGCAGCCTTGAGTATTACGAAGGGCTTTCCTGTAACAATATATTTTATATAGGTCTCATTGAGCCTTTTTGCTTTGTCCTCGAGGATTCCTGTTTTGACCTTGATACCTGCCTTCTGAATCTCCATAATTCCCATGCCAGAAACCTTTGGATTCGGATCTATCATCGCAATAACTACTTCTTTTATCCCTGCACTGATGATAGCCTTTGTGCACGGTGGAGTTCTCTTTTCTGTATGGCAGCATGGCTCAAGGTTGACATAAAGTGTTGAACCTTTGACTTTTTCTTCGGCTTTTTCTATTGCAAGCGCCTCGGCGTGGGGAGTCCCTGCTTCTTTATGATAGTCTTCTGCGATAATCCTGCCACTCTTTACAAGTATTGCCCCTACCATTGGGTTTGGACTCGTCATCCCCTGTGCTTTTAATGCAAGATGAAAGGTTCGCTTCATATAAAGTTCATCGTTCATAGGTAATAAGATACCATAAATTCGTATCTTAAATAACGGGTG
>VGWY01000249.1 GCA_016873575.1 Nitrospira sp.
CTTTTTGGACACAAGTGCTTGAGAAAGTTCATCCCTGCCTTTCTGTGTAATCATTCTCCCTTCCTTTCCGAATACTTTCGTAAAGCCTCTCTCATCGAGGATTCTGAGATGGTACCGCACAGTCCTTTCCGTAAGCTCAATACCGTGCAATTTCAATTGCTTTGATATTTCTCTTGATCCGAGGATAGTTTCCGGTTGTTTGTCAAGGACTTTTAAGATTGCAAGCATTGTATTCATATAAGTGCCTTTATTATTTCTCCTTCAATGTTTTCATCTTTTCGATTCTTATAGCACACATCTTCATATCTGGTGTTTTTGATTCTTCGTCAAGAACAGGATTCAGAAGCTTATTGACCCTTTCTTCCTCAAGGTTCATGACCACCAGACCAGCAGGTGTTGTACCTCTTAACCGTGCTCCGCTCTCTATTGCCCCATGACGTGAAATGACCCTGATCGGTTCTCCATCTTCGATTTCAAAGTCTGCTGCATCCTTTGGATTTATATATACAAAATCTTTCATCCTTAACCCTTTCAGTCCCTCCACCTTTTCCGACATTACACCATCTCCTGGAAAATCCCTTTCTGTAGTTAAGATCAGAGGATAATCAATATCAGTTGCCTCTTCCGGAGGCCTGTATTTAAGTGGGAAAAGGCTGAACCTTCTTTTTACTTCAGGAACATCCTTAATGGCCTCTAATAGCTCAGATAAGATATCTTCAGTATTTTCAAATTCAAAGCCTTCGCTTTTCAATCTTTTTGCCAGTTCACACAGTATTTCCCAGTCAGGACGTGAATCCCCGATGGCCTTCAGTGCTTTCTGGATTCTCTGAACCCTCCCCTCTGTATTGATGAAAGTCCCTGTTTTTTCAGCAAAGCTTGCTGCCGGGAGAATCACATGGGCATATTTTGCTGTTTCATTGATAAACATATCCTGGAATACAATAAATTTTGCTTTCTTCAAGGCTGCGTGTACTTTTTTTGATGGGGCGATATTTGATGCCAGGTCGGATCCTATTATATAGAGGGCTTTGATTTTCCCTTTAAGTGTAGCATCCAATATTTCGGTAAGTGTAAGACCCGGCTCAGGGTTCAATTCCCTTCCCCATAAGGATCGGAATTTCACTTGAGCGTCCTTTGAATCAACCGGTTGATAACCTGGGAAGTAATTCGGCAGGCATCCCATATCACAGGCACCTAAAGCATTATTCTGTCCTAAGAGGGGATTGAGAGCACGGGAATACTTGATATTTGCAGTAAGGATTGAAAGATTTGCGAGTGCATACACATTTTCTGTCCCGTGAGCGGATTGAGTAATCCCCGTGCCCCAGAAGATTGCACCCGGCTTGTTGCCTGCATAAATCCGTGCAGACTCTTCGATCAGGTCACGGGAGATGCCGGTAATCCTTTCAACCCTTCCCAGGGGAAAATCATCGAGAGACTCCCTGAATTCTTCAAAATTATTACAATACATTTCCACAAAAGCATCATCATATAATGCTCCCTCCACTATCACATTACACATGCCCATGAGTAAAGCAAGGTCTGTGCCTGGATATGGCTGCAACCATATATCAGCAATACGGCAGAGTTCATTTTCATGCGGGCTTATAACAAGAAGTCTGGCACCTCTCTCTACGGCTTTCTTGATCTTTAGACCCAGGACAGGATAGGACAGGGTGATATTTGCGCCTGTAACGAGAATACAGGCAGCTTGTTCAATCTGTTCCAAATTCTGCCGCAACAGGTCAGAAGAAATTTCACTATCTTCTGCAGGAGAATCACATCCAACCCAGATTCCAATATCACGCAGTGGAGCTATCATAGGACTATAGCAGAGTCTTACCGAAGTATCAATATTATTGCTGCCCATGACAACTCGCGCAAATTTTTGTGCAATATAATTTTCTTCATTCGTACATTTTGTCGAAGCAATCACGGCAATCTCATCTCCCTTATATTTCTTTAGCTTCCTGGCAACGAATGTCAGTGCTTCATCCCAGGAAACCTCAACAAATCCCCCCTGCCCCCCTTTACTAAGGGGGGGTGAGGGGGGATTACCTTTACGTCTGCCTTGCCTTATCAGAGGCGTTTTTAACCTGTCAGGTGAGTGAACAAAACCCATTCCAAAACGTCCTTTTACACAGAGATTGCCGTTATTCACCGTATTCTCACTATCCCCGCGCACAGAGACAATTTCATTATCTTTAATTCCGAGGTATATCCCACATCCAACACCACAATAAGGACAGATTGACTTAAACTCTCGTTCAGGTCTTCCTATATTTCTCACGACAAGTGCACCGACAGGGCAGCGTATCACGCATTCTCCGCAAGACACACATTTCGATTGGGTTATCGGTTTATCACCGAAAGCGGCTATTCTGGTATTATTGCCTCTTCCCGCAAAATCGATGGCGCTGACCCTCGCAATCTCCTGACAGGTCC
This sequence comes from Nitrospira sp., assembly GCA_016873575.1. Classification (GTDB taxonomy): domain Bacteria; phylum Nitrospirota; class Thermodesulfovibrionia; order Thermodesulfovibrionales; family SM23-35; genus VGWY01. Next base: position 2,446 of record VGWY01000249.1, read on the forward strand.
TTACACATATCCCGCAAAGTACGCATTTGTTGTGATCCCTGATAAAGAATGGATTTGATTCATCAAGTGGTAATTCCACTTCCGGTAATCTCAGGGTCTGCTGAATCCTCTTTTTGTCTATCTTCATATATGCCATGATTCTCTGCAATCCGCACCGTCCCTTTTTCGCACAATTTTTACAATCCATGTGGTGATTTGCAATTATCATTTCAACAACTGGACGTCTCACCTTATAGATTTCAGGACTACTTGTCTTGATAATCATCCCGTCTTTGACAGGGGTTCGGCAGGATGTTACAAGTTGACCATTTTCCAGTTCAACAAGACAGACACGGCAGCTTCCAGCAGGTTTCAAATCAGGATGGTAGCAGAGATGTGGGATATATATCTTATTCGCCAATGCAACTTCTAAGATGGTAGCACCTTTCTGAGCTAAAATATCATAGTTGTCAATGTTTACTGAAATCCGTTCCATCGATCACCTCTCGTACCCTCTTATTTTCTTCTTATCAGTCATTCTGGCTTGTCCAGAATCTCTCCGTGTCATGCTGAACTTGTTTCAGCATCTGGATTCCGGATCAAGTCCGGAATGACAATACAAAAACGAACGTTAAAACCTCATTGAATATTGCACACGCCCGCCAGACATCGTTTTTCATGTATGTGTGCTTCATACTCGTTCCTGAAATAACGAAGCGTAGTCAGCACAGGATTAGGCACAGTTTTGCCAAGACCGCATATGGAACTCCGTTTTATTGACTCACTTAATTCAACGAGAAGGTCAATATCACCATGCCTTCCCTTTCCTTTAGTGATATCATCAAGGATTTCAAACATCTGTCTTGTCCCGAGTCTGCACGGAATGCACTGACCGCATGACTCCCTCTGGGTGAAGTCAAGGAAATAGCGGGCTACATCAACCATGCA
>VGWY01000250.1 GCA_016873575.1 Nitrospira sp.
CCCTAACACCCAATTCACCGGAAAAACATATAAAAATCAAGCATTTTTCTCATTTACACTTTTCCCTTGACATACACAATATATTGTGGTTTAATTACTAAAAATTAATTTAATAACACAATTTATTGATAATAAACAGAGACTATAAGAGAGGGTTTTATGGAGCATTGTAAAGGGTTTGAGGATAGGCTTAAATGTCTAAAATGTCCTCATTTATACACAAAGATGTGTCCTATAATGACTGTTGGGTTAAAAGAGATACAGACACTGGTATAAGAAGTTGTAATTTTGGTATTCCTTATGGTATTCTTATTTGGAATAAATAGTATTATTAAGGAGGCCATGAAATGCCTGTTATGAAACTTGGGATAAGCTTTCCAATGGAGCTTGTTGAAGAAATAGACAGGATGTCAAAAGGGTTAAAAAAGAATAGAAGTGCGGTTATCAGAGATGCTATTACAAAGATGGTTAATGATTACAAGAAGCAGCAGGCTGTTGAAAGGGCAGAGAAGATATATAAAGAGATTGCAGATGATGATAGGCGTCTTGCTGAAGATTTCTTGAGTATTTGCGCAGAGCCTATTGCAGAATATAAGACTGGCAGAAAGGTAAAAAGAAAATGAAACATCCGAGGAGGGGTGAAATATATTTTCTTGACTTCAGTCCTTCAAAAGGAAGAGAAATGAAAGGACCTCATCCAGCCCTTGTTATTCAAAATGATATTGGTAATAAAGTAAGTAGTCTCACGATAGTTGCTGCCATAACAAGCAATCTTAAGGTTGCTGACCTTCCAATAGGTATATTGATAACTCCACAGGAGAGTGGTCTCCCTTATAAATCAGTTATCCATCTCGGGCAGATATATTCGATTGACAAAGAAAGGCTCCAAAATCTTGTTGGAACACTTTCAGAACGTAAGATGTTAGAGGTTAATAAGGCAATAGAGATTAGCCTTGGATTAAGAGAGTTCTGGGAATAAGGGGATTTAAGTTATGAAAGACAATCTTGATAAAAAATATTTTTATAAATTTCATATGGAGGAATTATGAAGGTAGTAAATGATCTTAATCTTACAAAAAATGCACTGAAAGTTCTTGAAAAGAGGTATTTAAAAAAGAACGAGGAGGGGAGGATTGTTGAGACACCTGAAGATCTTTTCAAGCGGGTAGCAAAGGCAGTTGCTTCTGCTGATCTCAAATATGGCAAATCAGAGGCAGATGTACAGAATATTGAAGAGGCATTCTATGAGATGGTTGCATCCCTCGATTTTCTGCCGAACAGCCCTACCCTTATGAATGCAGGCAGGAGGCTTGGACAGCTCAGTGCATGCTTTGTCCTTCCTGTAGATGACTCCATGGAGTCCATATTCGATGCAGTAAAGTATACTGCAATCATACATAAATCAGGCGGAGGGACAGGCTTCAGCTTTTCGAGACTAAGACCGAATGGAGATATTGTCGGCTCTACAAAAGGCATATCCTCAGGTCCTGTCTCTTTCATGACCGTCTTTGACACAGCCACAGAGGCTGTAAAACAGGGAGGGACAAGAAGGGGTGCCAACATGGGGATACTCAGGGTTGACCACCCTGATATACTCAATTTTATTACCTGCAAGAATGATAACACAAGATTCAATAACTTTAATATCTCTGTAGCGCTCACTGATGAATTCATGAAAGCTGTTGAAGAAGATACAACATACGACCTCATTAACCCAAGGACAAGAAAGGTAACAAAATCCCTTAAGGCACGGGATGTCTTTCATCTCATCATAGAGCATGCATGGAAAAACGGAGAACCAGGTATCGTCTTCATAGACAGGGTGAATGAATCAAACCCCACTCCTCATATCGGACCGATAGAGTCAACCAATCCATGCGGTGAGCAACCACTCCTGCCGTATGAGTCATGCAACCTTGGCTCAATTAATCTTGCGCGGATGGTAAGAACAGTCAGCAGTCAGCAGTCAAATCCCCCCTTACCCCCCTTTACTAAAGGGGGGCGTGGGGGGATTAATAACTCGTTACTTCATTTTGAAGTTGATTGGGATAAACTCAGGGACATAACATGGAAGGCAGTACACTTCCTTGACAATGTTATAGATGTCAATAAATATCCCCTTCCGAAGATAGCTGAGATGACAAAGGCAAATAGAAAGATTGGCCTTGGTGTTATGGGATGGGCTGACATGCTCATACAGCTCGGGATACCGTATAACTCAGACAGTGCTGTAAAACTTGCAGAAGAGGTGATGGGATTCATCCATAAGGAAGGCAAAAAAGCATCAGCAGCACTTGCAGAAGAACGTGGAGTTTTCCCTAATTATGAAAAGAGTATTTATGATGGCAAGAAAAGGCTGAGAAACGCTACTGTTACAACCATCGCACCAACAGGCACGCTTTCAATAATTGCAGGCTGTTCATCAGGCATCGAGCCCCTCTTTGCAGTCTCTTTTGTAAGAACTGTTATGGAAGGTACAAAGCTCATAGAGGTAAATCCCTATTTTGAAAAGGTTGCAAAGGAGCGGGTATTCTTGTCACGGGAGCTTATGGAGAAGATTGCGGATAAAGGGTCGATACAGGGATTTGATGAGGTACCAGAGGATGTCAAGGCATTCTTTGTAACAGCCCATGACATAACTCCGCTGGAACACATCACCATGCAGGCAGCATTCCAGAGATATGTTGACAATGCCGTCTCAAAGACAGTGAATTTTCCTCGCACTGCTACGCAAAAGGATGTTGAGGATGTATATCTCCTCGCATATAAACTCGGCTGCAAAGGGGTAACCGTTTACCGGGATGGTTCGAGGGAAGAGCAGGTACTTACAAAAGGCAAAACAGCAGTCAGCAGTCAGCAGTCAGCAGTTAGCAGCCAGACAACCAAAATAATTCCGAAGAAAAGGCCAGAAGTCATAAAGGGTTCAACCCGACTTTTGAAAACAGGCTGTGGTAATCTCTATGTCACGATCAACGAGGATGAAGAAGGCCATCTCTTTGAACTTTTTACATCAATGGGTAAGGCAGGCGGATGTGCCTCGAGTCAGTCAGAGGCGATCGGGAGACTCGTCTCACTCGCATTCAGATCCAATGTTGAGCCTGAAGAGATCATAAAGCAACTGAAGGGCATATCCTGTCATCAGCCCTCCTGGCATAGTGGCGGGAAGATCCTTTCATGTTCTGACGCCATAGCAAAGGCACTCGAAAATTATCACATGAAAGATGATAACGGGAACGGGAAAAAATATGAGGTGGTTATGCTCATGGGCGCCTGCCCTGAATGTGGCGGTGCGATAGAACATGAAGGAGGCTGTATCGTCTGCCATAACTGCGGGTTT
>VGWY01000251.1 GCA_016873575.1 Nitrospira sp.
AATAGGTCTAGTGCTTTTATCTGGTGATATTTCTCAGCATGCTGATAAAGACGAGTTTAGCAGAGCTGAAAAGTTCTTGGTAGACCTTATTATCGAACTTCCTGAAATTAACCGTGATAGAGAAAAAGTTGTTATCGTTCCTGGAAATCATGATGTGTGTTGGGTTCACTCAAATAGTGCTTATATTAAAGAACCTAGCCCCTCAAAGCATCTTGCGGAAACTCACATGCAAGAATCAATTTACCGACTTTCATTAGACTATTGGCCTCCCAAGATTTTTCGTCGAATCATTGAGGGCACTGAGAAAGATCTCTATAATAACAGGCTGAAACAGTTTGCATTATTTTATGAGAAGTTTTATGGACATAAACAACGATTTCCACTCGACGATCCAGAAGGGCAATACTCTATTTTCGATAGTTTTACCCAACAATTAGGGGTTGTAGTTGTTGGCTTTTCCTCTTGCGCCATGAATGACCATTTATGGCGTCGTGGCTGGATACATCCTAACTCGATATCGGCAGCGGCAGAGGAATTGGATCGCCGCGGATGGAGCCGCGAAAAATATCTTCGAGTTGCTGTATGGCATCATAATATCTATGGAAATCCCGATAAAATGGACTTTATGGATTCCAAACTTACACGACTGATGGCTGATTTGGGATTCACAATTGGATTCCATGGACATATTCACGAGATGAGCAAGCAAAAACCAGCGATTGTAAGACGTGAACTCTTAGTCATTGGAGCAGGATCAATGTCTGCTGCGCCAAATGAACGTCCTGAGGGAGTTCCCCTCCAATATAACATAGTGGGCATATCACTGAAGCAACGGAAAGGCTGGGTCCATATTCGAGGAAGATCAAATATGTATGAGGCTTGGCATGCCCATTATCAATATGGGCCAAACAGGAATGATTGTTGGGTACCAATTGAAATTCAAGATCGATGCGAAACGAGAGGATTAATTTTTGCCAAAAGTGATAGCCCTGAGTTCAGAAGTTATGTAAAAAACTTAATGAAGAGTGCAAAGAGTATCGTTATGATTGGGACTGGATTAAATGTCCTTTTTGAAGATCCTTTCACGATGGAAATTATGGATAGAGCATCCGATGGATCCTGTAGGCTTGAGATCTATCTAGCAGATCCGAGTAGCCCAATGATTGAAATGCGACTGATTGAGGAGGAGATGGGTGATCCTAAACCTCCCATTGGGGAAAGCGGGCTTTTGCGGCGACTGAATATGCTTCTAAATATTTGGAAAGATAGAAAGTATCCGGAAACAATTAGTATTAAAGTATTCACCCATTATCCGACATTCGCTCTCATAATCGTTGACAATGAATATTTTATCTATCCTTATGGATATGCGACCTTAGGCAATTTCAGCCCAGTGCTTTCTTTTTCTAAGGAGGTACGAGCCGATCAATATTTTATAGATTTTCTGGATAAGCAGTGCAATCTCATAAAAGCACATGCTATAGATGCCCGTATGACTTTCGAGTTTGGAAGACAGCCTATTAGAAGAAGGAGAACTTTTGACATTAAGAATCTGCAACCCTTTGCCTTATATTTTATTCCACCGATAACTTCTGATTTGTATCTGTTTGGAACGAAAATATTAGGTTATGATGTTCGGAATGGAGATTTGCAGAAATCGGCTTGGTCAAAACAGGTCGGGATTGCCCAAGAGTTTGGTTTTCATTTGACATTGTGCGACTCGCTTTATTTTTTTAATGAAGCAGAAGTCAAAAGTATTCAGGAAGAGATAAAATTCATACTAAAAAATTTCTTAACCTTTAATATAAGTGGATTTCTCCTTGAAGCGGGCTTCCCTGATAAGAACAGCATTTCGATCAGGGTTGAAGATCAAAGTGGCAGTTTAGAAGCATTACATCATGAGATAGTACACCGCGTCTATCGCAGGGCCGCAGCATCTAACTATGAACTTGGATTGGCCAGTTTGAAGCGTGATAAGGATATCGATCGTGCACGCCTTATGATGGAGAGGTATCATGCTCCGTATATATTTCATCGCTTTACCCCTCACTTTACATTACTGACCAATGTCTCACCTGAAGAACAGCCCCAAGTATTAAAGGAGTTTGAAAAAATGTTTTCTCAGAAAGTCCAAGAACAAACAATTCGAGTTGAGAGATTAGCCTTTATGACCCGTTTAGCAGAAAATGACAGGTGGGTGATAAAGGAGGAAATTCAACTATATAGGTAATTATATGCATTCAAATGACGTTATTCCGGATTCTGTATGTCGCAGACGCTATATGATACTTTCTCAAGAGTGTTGGCGGAAAGGTTTAGAGGTTGATAAAATTGAAAATTCAAGAAGGAATCTCAGTACTTTTGTTAATGGAGTATGGTATTTAAAAAGTGAGGCATATAAACCTACCGGGATAGCTCTGGGATGCCCGCTTCCGGACGATCAAATTACAGAATTACTATGGCGTGTGTCGAGATTGTTTGATCGATGCTTATCTTTTTTGACTTGTTCGACAGGGGAAAAGTTTGCCTTTGTTCCACAGGAATGTTATCACATCACCATTGTTAATTGGAGCCACTTCAAAATTGACGGGTGTGTTATTGACATGCCAGTGGATAAGAAGGAAGACGTTCAAGGAATTATTGCCCGGCTGAATAAGGTTCCTATAGTACTGCATTTGAACGGGCTTATTCTTACGAATGACGGTAGTCTGATCGTTCCAGGGTTCCCATGCGAAGATCAGATATACAAAATGAGAGCACAACTTGTGAAGACATGTAATGAATTTCATAAAAATATGCCTGAAACAAACTGATGTATAAGATGGATATTGCATATTACAAAAGCTATAAGCAAACGGCAGGATGAGAAGATAATATGGGGAAGTTGCTATAAATGAAGGTTAAACAAAATAGCAATAGACTGAAAGCCATCAAAAGGAATTTCTTTTCCATAATATAGAGGGATTTTATGAAAAAAGCGATACTATCTTTAGTATTTATACTTCCATTTATACTTACTACAACAGCCTTTGCGCAAACACCTGCGATCACAAATGGCTTGAATTATCTCATCTCTACCCAGAACCCTGATGGTTCATGGGGGAATGAAACGTCGAATACGGAAATTTTACCCTCTACGGTTTCAGTAATCGAGACATTACAAATATTGAATCAAACAAACAGTTCAAATTATTTGAATGCAGTTTCATGGCTTCAGTTGCAAGGATTAGAAACAAGCGATTATCTATCACCTAAATTGAGCGATTTTAAAACCACAGAGAACACAGAGAGAGACTTGAAATTTTTTAAAACCCACATAATTCCTTGT
>VGWY01000252.1 GCA_016873575.1 Nitrospira sp.
GGATCTCAAAGGCAGCAGCGGGGAAAGCACTCGATACAATGATCGATGCAATAGGAAAAGCATTGAAGAAAGGTAACAAGGTAACCTTTGTGGGTTTCGGTACATTTTCAGTTTCCAAAAGGAAGGCGAGAAAGGGCAGAAATCCGAGGGATGGTGAGGAGATTAAAATTCCTGCGGTAAGGTCTGCCTATTTCCCTTTTTCATCACTTTTTCAGTAAAATAGTTACCCAAATGAAGAAAAGACTTATTAATCAGGGTAGATATGACTAATTCTCATACAAAATATCCTGATGACTACCAGTACGTTCAGTTACTCCTGTCAGGTAATGCTGACGCATGGAAACGATTCTATAAAGAATCCCGAAAGAAGATTGCAAATTATATTAATCAAAAATATTCAGATATTTTTAGTGATGTAATAGTAGAAGAAATATGTGATGGTGTGCAAAACAGGCTTATGAAAAATGATTATAAAGTATTATGTGAATACCGTGGTGACTGCTCATTTTCAACCTTTGTAACAAGAGCGACAGATTGGGAAGTCAAGGATTGGCTGAGAAAACATTCTAATGAGCTGCTCAAAGAGCCCGTAGACACTCTCAGTAGTCATGAATTGACCTATAAAGATATAGAGCCTGATGATTACTTGTCCATATCAGCAGAGTATATAGAGGTTATACCCGATGAAATTAAATCCCTGAGTGATGATTTGAGGTGGGCTTTCCTTCTAAGATATTATGACTACTTCGGGTTTCCTTTGAATGAAATTCGACTCCTTGCCAAAAAGAAAAATGTGCCGATTGGCTCTATCACGAAAAAGATTGTCAGATTTCTTGAACCAGAAGGAGAAGATATTCTACGTGCCCAGAGAGACAAGCAAGAGGCCTTTATGATGAGACTTCAGAAGCTCTGCTTAGAAGTTCAGAAGTTACGCACAAGCGAACAAAAACTCACAACTGCAATCGAAGAATATTCTCTCTATTACCAACAAAAAGATCAGGAAAAATTAAAGAAACTTGATGTTATAAGAAAGAGGCTATTAAAGATAGAGGAAAAAAGGAACACCCTCTTACAGAATAACCTATGCGTTCCTATAACTACCCCGTATGAGATTATTGCAAAGATTTTGGATGAAGATAATATAAGTACAATAAGGAGCCGTATATTTCTTGCTAAGAATCAGCTTATACAGCAAATATCTAAAAAATTTGGATAAGACATTTAGAATAAAAGATTCGTCTATAAAGGTGGATATGAATGGATAAATGTCCTGAAAAGGAATTGTTAGAGAAATTCATAGGTAATGAACTTTCAGAAGAGATGAACGAAAAAATATTTTCACATGTTGAGGTATGTGATAAATGTAAAGATACAGTCCTGTGCCTTATAACAAAAGAGCGGAATCTTCTTCAATCGCTTTCCAAATCTGTCTCTTCCAGAAAAAAAGAAATTCTGCCTTCTAAAAGTTGTTTGTCAAAAGCTGCTATCCTTGCATACGCAACTGACTGTCTTGATGATAAACAATTAAAGCTTATTGAATCTCACATCGAAAAATGTGATAAATGTTTGACTGAATTGATGGAACTGCAGAAAAAACTCTCCTTACCATCTGAGGTTGAACTTGAAATGTCTGTTCTGAGAAAAAAAACTAAGGAAACTGTTGAGTCCGAAGATATTTTAGAAATCTTTTTAAAAATTAAGGGGCATATCCTTGATTTGGTGAGGCATACAGGTGAACTTTTACATTTAAAACCATTAGGTGCTGTGAGAGGCAAAGAGCCTGAAAAAGAAGGTACTTTTGTTATAAGAAAAGACCTTAAAGATAAGGACTTATCCATCGAAATAACAATAAAAAAAGAATTAAACGAATCTGGAAATAGTATAACGATATCAATGATGAAACTGAGCACTGAAGAGTTTATATCAGGGATAGATGTATTGCTTTCGGGCATGGTTCTGCTCATTCAGGGTAAGACCAATGAACATGGGGCAATAGAGTTTCAAGGAATTCCAGCAGGCAACTATGAAATAAAGACAAATTATGGTATAATTGCTTCGATTTTTATCGTGGGATAACCGATTTTAATTATTAACCTTTCTTTTTAAATGGGGGGAAGGTCTCATGGACGATGAGGAAGAAGTATCATATGTCCTGAGATATGGCACAAAACAAGAGATAGGGAAAGTCCTTACAGTCCTCTCACACATCAAAGATCCCCGCTATACGAATGAACTTAAAGAAATTATAAACTCCGGGGACCCCATCCTTTCTGTAATGGCTTCCTATGTATTAGGTGAAACAGGAGACTCCTCAGCAATACAGCATCTTTATCAAACAATTCATAACACCGCCGGTCAGCTTTTCCCAGCGACAAAAATATTTGATTTTTCAACTTTGGAAGAAATACTCAAACTCCCTGACGAAATCAACAATGCATTTAATTTCTATAACAGTTCCTACTTTGAAGCATCAAAAGAAAAGCTTCTTAAAATCCTGAACATTTATTCCTCAGATATGCCAAAGATGAATATATCTTACTTTGATGATCTTGTTGTCTTTTTTGTAAGTAAGACAAGGGGTATGATACTGGATGCCCTTGCAGTGTGTGAGTTCAGTCTCGGGAATATAGATGATGCATTAAAGTACAGCATGGAGGCGGTTAGCATAGCCCAGGAAGCTGGCGATCCACAACTTTTAAAGATTGTATATGCTGACCTTGGGCATATCCATATGGCTCTTGGTAATTATTACAGCGCTTTAGAACTGCTTCACAAGAGCCTTGAAGTAGATGAAGGCTCTTACGACCCATGGAGAAAGAAAAATCGGATTCTTTCAAATCTCTCTCAGCTTTATTATCTTGTTGGACAATATGATAAGGCAATGGAATATACTCAGGAGGCATTAGAACTCTCTAATAAAGAAAATGACCTCTATGGAACAGCGAGAGGCTTAAATGCAAAAGGGGTAATATTGTGCAGCCTAAATGAATTCAGAGATGCCGAAGGATGTCTTCTGGAAGCCGTAAGACTATCAGTAAATAAATTAAATGATAAAACCTTTCAGGGGCTTGTCCTTAACAATCTGTCTTTCATTTACCATTCTTTATCAGAAATTGAAAAAGCAAAAAGCTGCCTCAAAGATGCATTAGAACTATCTGTGCAAATGTCTGCCAGATCAACAGAAAGTTTAATCAATTCTAGCATGGCTATTTTAGAACTTGAATGCGGTAATGTTGATAATGCCGAGAGAAATGCTGAAGCTGCACTACATATCAGCACGGAAATATATGACATCTCAGGCCAGGCTGATGCAAACTTTATACTT
>VGWY01000253.1 GCA_016873575.1 Nitrospira sp.
ATTAGTGAATTGGATTCAAAGACGTAATTATGCTGCTTATATTTCACATAGAAATAAGAAAATGAGGCTCTTAATTGAATAAGTATCGTTGTAGGGTTAGATGTTTTGATGATTATTTTGCTGATTATTTAGTTAATAAAAAAGATAAAATTTTAATCAATAGATGATTTAATAATTCTGTTCGATTTTGAAGAGTGCATTCCTTATCCACACTTCTAATGGTTTTTCATGAAGACTGCCTTCAATATAAATCCTCACGCTTTCTTTCATCAGGCTTACTTTCATTTCTCGTAATTCTTCCAGTACTTGCAAGGCAGGTTGAAAGCCAACTTCTCCAATTGCCCATGCTCCCAGTCCAAGGATTTCCGTATCGTTACTCTCGAATACTGCCAATACTTTATCCTTAAAAAATTCTACAGAATCGGTTATTCTCCTCCCCATGCGACCTATTCCCCACAGACACCCTCTTATAAGAGGCGGTTCTTCGATAGAATACGCAATCATCATACTCCCGTATGGGTCGATTAATTCAGAAATGGTTACAATAACTTCAGCAATCGCTTGAGGAGCGCTCCAGCCGATACCACCAGATTCATCTGTCATTGACCAGAAAAGTGTTCTGATGTAGTTCCGAACCTTTTCTTCCTGACCTGCCTGCCACCAACGCTGCATGATTTTTGCTACGGCTTCAATAGCAGACCAGCGTACTCTTTCGTCAATATCATAAAGACGGAAGCGAACTTCTTGCCAGAAACGTCTGTCTGCTTCACACAGATCATTTAGGCGATCATGATCCTTCTGCAACAAGAGGTCTTTAACTTGCTCTTTTATTGACTGATCCATTTTCATGCCTGAATCGTCGGGAATATATAATAATAACCTATTTCCATTTGTCACTCTATGAGTGCTATACTTACCGATTATAATTCAGGAGTTGAACATGTTTAAAATACGGATGCTATTACTCTTATTCAGTCTTGTGACGTTTTCAGGGGTTCTTTTTGCCCAGGAATTACCTGTTATAAAATCAATAGAGATAAAGGGGCTGAAAAGGTTTGAAGAGAGTGCCATAAAACCGAAGATTACCCAAAGAGCAGGAGAGACAATATCTCAGGATAAAACAAGTGAAGATATCAAAGCCATTTTCAAGATGGGATACTTCGATGATGTAAGGGCTGAGATTGAACCATTTGAGGGGGGTATAAAGCTTATCTATGTCATACGGGAAAAACCAACGATTGTAAGAATAGAATTTCAGGGGAATGAGGAGTTTGATGACTCCAAGTTAAAAGAAAAGATTACCATAACGACTGGCGCAATTGCTGATGAGGTTTTGATTCAGGACAATGCAGACAAGCTCCGGACATTTTATGAAGAAGAAGGCTACTGGTTATCGAGTATCGTTCCTGTGATAAAAATGATCAATCCGAATGAGGTTAGCCTGACCTATCAAATAGTGGAAGGGCCAAAGGTCAAGATCAAGAAGATCCATATCGAAGGGACCAAAGCGTTCTCAGAAGACAAGATAAAAAAGCTTATTGAGACCAAAGAGAGGTGGCTTTTTTCTTTTCTTACAGGATCTGGTTATTACAAAAAAGACCGCATGGATTTAGATATAGAAAAGATAAGGGATTTTTATTTGAATGACGGGTTCATTAAGGTTGCGGTAACTGAACCGGAGGTTCATCTCACAGACGATAAAGAAGGGATGATGATAACCATGCGGATTTCAGAAGGTGAACAATACAAAATTTCCTCAATTGAATTTTCGGGGAACAAGGTTTTTGATGATATGGCAATACAGAAAAGGATTACCCTGAAACCTGACACCCCGTTCAGCAGGGAGATTCTCAGGAAGGACGTCTTTTCAATATCAGAACTCTATTCAGAGAATGGATATGCAATTACAACGATTACTCCTGATCTGATACCTGATGAGGGCAAGAAACTCGTAAAGGTACTCCTGAAGATTGACGAGGGAGATAAATACAGGATAGGGAGAATTGAGATTTCAGGCAACACAAAAACAAGGGATAAGGTAATAAGGAGAGAGGTAAGGCTTGATGAGGGGGATGTCTTTAACAGCGCTCTTCTGAAGAGAAGCTATGAAAGGATTAATAACCTTAATTTCTTTGAGAATGTTGAGTTAAGCCCGAAACCGCGGATAGAGGAGAAACTGTTAGACCTTGACATTAAGGTAAAGGAGAGGCAGACAGGCTTTTTAAGTGTAGGCGGGGGTTATAGTTCTATTGATAGATTTATCGCAATGATTGATCTCACGCAGGGGAATCTCTTCGGGGGTGGTCAGTTTATTAAATTCAGGGGAGAATTTGGTGGAAGAAGCACATTATATGAGATATCTTATAAAGATCCCTGGTTCCTGGATAAGCCTGTCTCTTTTACCACAAGTATTTACAGGACTACGAGAAAATACATAGATTATGAAAAGAAGGCGACAGGATTTGGAGTTTCCTTTGGTAAGAATTTTTCAGAATACTGGTGGGGTGATTTAGGATATAACCTTGAGACTGCAACAATCTTTAATATAGCTGAAAATGCTCCCAATATAATAAAAGAGCAAGAAGGTACCCGGATAACAAGCAGTATCACCCCTTCTATCGTGAGAGACTCAAGAAATAATTATCTCGACCCGTCAAGGGGATCAAGAAATTCTCTATACATTACATATGCAGGCATTGGAGGAACGAATTACTTTTTGAAGAGCGGGGTTGATTCCGCTTGGTATTTCCCGATCTGGAGTTCAGCGTTCATGATAAGAGGCAGGTTCGGATATGCTACAGGTATCTGGGGTAAGGAACTTCCCTTATATGAGAGATTTTATGTTGGTGGTATATATACCGTAAGGGGATTAGGATTTGGTGAAGCAGGACCACGTGATAAAGATACCAGAGATGTCATAGGGGGTACAGAAGAACTCATCTTCAATACCGAATATATTTTCCCTCTTGTGAGTGAAGTCAGGCTCAAAGGCGTGTTGTTTTTTGATGCAGGAAATGCCTATGAATCATTTAAAAAATTTGGTACTCTCAGGTATACTACAGGAGCAGGCGTGAGATGGATTTCTCCTATTGGCCCAATAAGGCTCGAGTGGGGTTATAATCTTGACCAGAAGCCGGGAGAGAACAAGAGCAGGTTTGAATTCACATTTGGCACATTCTTTTAGAAAAGAAGGCATTAGTGTTCGATCTTTTTGTCACCCTGAACTTGGTTCAGGGTCTTTTTAATGTATTGATTTTAGATGCTGAAACAAGTTCAGCATGACATACTAATACAAACGCATTAAATGAAGTGTCATTGCGAG
>VGWY01000254.1 GCA_016873575.1 Nitrospira sp.
AGTGAACAAGAAGAAGGTAAGTTTTAAGAAGAACTAATTGGCCGTCTTTGAGACGGCTCACAACCGTCAAGCCACCCGTTTATCGGGTGCGTTATGACTTTCATATTTCAGGGGATATTGTAATGTTATTTATTATGGACAACCTTATATTTTATGTTGCTGTTATATTTTTCCAAAGAATACACCTCTATACCTCTCTATAGAGGTGTATTCTGGTTTATTCGGAATAGCTCGAAGCATCCTTAAATTACTCTTGTGATTACCTGTTGTAATATAACATCTTTTTCAGAAATTTTTAACGCAGACTTTAGGAAGGCTTCTCACCTCTGCCGTTAAAAGCCGCTGCTCATTAAAAAAAATCCAATCGTCTGCCAGAACACTTCCCATCCTGCTTGAAAACCCTTACCAATTTCGAGTATTATCTTTTTAAGATGCAGAAACTGATTAAGGATTTAATACAGAAAAACAACACAAGCATACTTCTTATCGTCCTTGACGGGCTTGGAGGGCTTCCTGTAAACGGAAAGACAGAGCTTGAGGTAGCATATAAACCAAATCTCGATGCTCTTGCGAAAGAATCTGCATGTGGACTTCATGTCCCTGTTTCTATGGGTATAACACCTGGAAGTGGTCCAGGCCATATTTCACTTTTTGGGTACGATCCGCTTGAATGGCAGATAGGAAGAGGGGTGCTCGAGGCGCTTGGCCTTGATATAGAGCTTAAAAAGACAGATATTGCACTAAGGGCAAATTATGCAACAATCGAACAGGGCATTATTAAAGACAGGCGTGCAGGAAGGATTCCTACCGATCAAAGCAGAAAGATTACAGAGAGACTACAAGAAAAGATTAAAAAGATTGATGATGCTGAAATAATTTTTGCCCCTGGAATGGAACACAGATTTACTGTAGTACTGAGGTTTCCTGAGGCATTGCCAAAAGGCTCTGCCTCAATAAAGGATACCGACCCACAGAAAGAGGGAACCCCACCCCTCAGTGTTACCCCGGAAATCCCGGCTGCGGAAAGGGTTGCAAAGGTTGTTGAAAAATTAATATCAAGTATCGCAACGGTGATTCAGGGTGAACCAAAGGCAAACTTTATCCTTCTGCGCGGATTTTCACAAGTGCCTGATATCCCAAATTTCGGGAAAATATATGGACTGAAGCCCCTGTGTATCGCAGCATATCCCATGTATCGCGGCCTTGCGAAATTGATAGGCATGGATGCACCTACAATAAAAGGTGATATCAGGGAGGAGATTGATTTCCTCAAACAGAATTACAATGATTATGACTTTATCTTTTTACATGTGAAAAAAGTTGATTCCTATGGTGAAGATGGGAACTTTGAAGGCAAGGCATCGAAGATTGCAGAGTTCGATAAGGTCTTGCCTGAAATTCTTGCCTTAAATGCTGATGTCCTTATTATAACAGGAGACCATTCAACCCCCTCTGTCCTGAAAAGCCATAGCTGGCATCCTGTCCCTATTCTGTTAAAATCTCCCTATGTATTCGGCAATATCTGCATGACATTCAGTGAACGGGAATGCATAAAGGGTGAGCTGGGTATCTTCCCCACAATCAACCTCATGCCATTAGCCCTTGCCAATGCCCTGAGACTGAAAAAATTCGGTGCATAATAAACGTAAAACGTCAGACGTAAGGGGTAAGGGGATAAAGGATAACACGCCTCACGCCTTACGCCTCACGTCTTATCGTCTCATTGATACCCATTGCCACCTCGAAATGTCTGAGTTTGATCAGGATAGAGAAGAAGTTATTCAGAGGGCAGAAGAAGCAGGTATTGAAGCGATAATTACAATTGGCTCTGATATGGAGGGGAATATCGGAGGCCTTAAACTTTCCGGTCAATACGAGATGGTCTACTGTGCTGTGGGATTCCATCCGCATGATGCAAAGGAGTTTACAGAGGATGTCTTTGGGCAGATAAAAGCTTGGGCAAAAGAATTTGCACTTAGAAAATTAAATTATCCCATACTCCCAGATAATCCCCCCATCCCCCCTTTAGAAAAGGGGGGCGAGAGGGGATTTGCAAAGGGGGGGCATAGGGGGGTCACTTACGCAGAACGCCGAACGCTGAATGCCGAACGCTCTCCAAAGGTTGTTGCCATTGGTGAGGTCGGTCTTGATTACCACTATGATCATTCTCCACGAGAGATACAGCGAGATGTCTTCAGAAGACACTTGCTACTTTCAAAAGAAACAGGGCTTCCTGTAGTAATACACAGCAGGGAGGCAAAAAAGGATACCCTTGAAATCGTAAAAGAATCCGGAGCAAGAAAAGGGGTTTTCCATTGTTTTTCTGGAGATATTGATATGGCTGAACATGCAATGGCAATGGGATTTTCTATATCCATTGCAGGACCTGTAACATTCAAGAATGCCAGGAAGCTGAGAGAGATTGCAAAGGCAATCCCTGATGATTTTCTCCTTATCGAAACAGATGCCCCGTATCTCACTCCTGAACCATTCAGAGGGAAACGAAACGAGCCTGCTTATCTTGTCCATACAGCCAAAATGATTGCTGAGATCAGAGGCGTAACAATAGAAGACCTTGCAAGGATTACAACCCTGAATGCAAAACGGCTCTTCAAGATAGGCTATATGCCTGAAGAGGGTGAGATAGCCTATAAGATACGGGATAACCTTTATCTGAATATTACAAACAGATGCACGAACAGATGCTCTTTCTGTGTGAGGTTTCATACAGGCTATGTCAAAGGACATAACCTGAGACTTTCAAAGGAGCCAACAGAGCAGGAGCTGAAAGATGCAATAGGTGATCCCTCACAATACAGAGAGGTTGTATTCTGTGGGTATGGGGAACCGCTCCTGAGACTTGATGTAGTAAAGGATGTTGCACAATGGATCAAAGAGCATAACGGGAACGTAAGAATTAATACCAATGGACATGGAAATCTGATACACGGTAGGAATATCCTCCCGGAGCTCAGGGGTATTGTTGATAGTATATCGATAAGCCTCGATGCACATGATGAAGAAACATATAATGCAATTTGTAATCCTTTTTATAAAAATGCCTTTCGAGAGGTCATAGAATTTATGCGGGAAGCAAAGGAATATATACCAGATGTTCAGGCGACAGTCGTTAAACTTGATGGTATCAATATTGAGAAGTGTCGTACAATTACTGATGGGCTTGGAGTTAAGCTCAGAATTCGGAAACTCAATAGAGTAGGTTAAAAGTATCAACCCATCTCAGGAATGCCTCAATAATCAGAGGGTCAAACTGAATACCGGAAAATTCCATCATTTCCCGAATCGTGTCTA
>VGWY01000255.1 GCA_016873575.1 Nitrospira sp.
AGAACGTGGATTACTATTTCACTTCCTTCAGGACTGTTCTGCGCCGCATTCTGCAAAATGTTAAGAACAACCTGCTGAAGCCTTGCAATCTCAGTTTTCACGTACAGTTTTTCAGACTCAGGGTGAGAGATGTAACGAAGAGCGTATTTTTTAGACAGGTCTAACATACCCCACAAATCAATGGTAGAAGTAACGATTCCTGCTACGGTTTCAGGTTGGAAACTGTCATGGGAAATTGGTTTCCCGATTTCCAGTAGATCCTTCATTAATATGGAAAGACGATTCAACTGATCACGGATGTTCTCAAGGTAAGGTAAGGGAGGAACTCAGGATTATCCCCTATATCCTGGAAGAGGGCTTCAGTAATCGCAAGGATTGCATTGAGGGGGTTGCGGACTTCATGTGCAACCCCTGCTGCAAGTTGTCAGAAAATCTTCATCTCATGGAAATCTCTTAATTGTTCCTCTATTCTCTTGCGTTCAGTGATGTCACGAACAGAGGATAGAACCATCGGTTTCCCATAAAGCTCGAATAGTTGGATACTGATCTCAACAGGAATCCTTCGCCTATCCTTGCTCACGTGAATGCCCTCCCAAGTGGCTCTTTTTTCAGTGAACAGTTTCTTTAATATGTTAGGGATATTTTCCAGAGTTTCTGGGGCGTCAATTTGGAGAACGCTCATTTGCAAGAACTCTTCACGACTGTAACCCAAATATTGGCAGGCGTTATCGTTTACTTCAATAAATCGAAATCGGCTTGGATCGCTGGCATCCGGGGCGACTTCGTGCACGAATACCGCATCACTAACATTATTAAAAAGCAACCGATACCGTTCCTCCCTTTCCTTCAGTGCATCCTCTGCCTGCTTTTGCTTGGTAATGTCCCTAAAAGCTACGACTGCTCCAATAAGTTTGCCCTTTTCTTTAATAGGGGTGCTGGTGTATGCAGCTAGGAAACTTGTACCATCCTTTCTCCAGAAAACTTCGTCTCTTACACGATGGACTTTGCCATTCTTAAAAGCAGCATAGATCGGACACTCTTCTTCTAAATACGGACTTCCATCTGCTCTCGTGTGATGCCAGATTGCGTGACTCTGTTTACCAATAAGTTCCTTAATTTTATACCCAAGCATTTTAGCTGCTGCAGGATTAACAAATGTGTGATTTCCATGTAGATCCACTCCAAAAATCCCTTCCCCTGCCGAGTTCAAAATCAGTTCATATTGACGACTGAGCTTTGCCATTTCTTTCTCTACCCGCCTGCGCTCGGTGATGTCTTTAACCGTTGCAAAAAAGCTGACTATGTTCCCTTCTTTGTCCTTTATCCAAGATGGACTAACAATCACGGGGAAACGGTCTCCATTTTTTCTCATAAAAATCAATTCGAAATCAGTAAATTCTCCTTGTAGAGTCTTCTGGAAAGCCTCCTCTATCTTTTTATATTCCTCAGGAGGCCAGTAGGGGTGCGGTGGCCCAGTTCCGATGAGCTCCTCTCTTAAAAAGCCGGTCATCTGGCACAAAGCAGGATTGACATTAATATGGACACCGTGACTATCGAGTACGGAGAAACCATCTTGCATCAAAGTGATGAGACTATCTGAGAACTCTTTTGCCTTCAATGTCTCTTTCTCTGCTCGTTTTCGAATGGTTACATCCCTTGAAATTGTCTTCGTTCCAACAAAGTTCCCTTTCTCATCATATTCGGCAAAAATATTCAGTATGGCTGGAAATGTAGTACCATCTTTACGGATAAACTCTCGTTCTATGTTTAATAATACTTTCTTTTCCTTCAATTGCGGAAAATCTGATTCGAAAAGTCGTTTCGATTCCTCTGTAAAGAAATCAGTAATATGTCTCCCAATAATCTCTTCTTTTTTATAGCCGAGCACTTTCGCTTCAGTTTCATTACAGTTGAGTATTACACCATTTTTATTTAACGTATGGTACATATCCGGTGCATTATCGTATAAATCACGGTATCTTTCTTCAGATTTTTGTAAAACTTCTTCTGCCTTCTTGCGCTCGGTAATGTCCCTAACTGAAGATAGAACCATAGGTTTCCCAAAGAGCTTGAAGAGCTGAATGCTGATTTCAACTGGAATCCTGTGCCCGTCTTTGTGTATATGGATGCCTTCCCAGGTTGCTCGTCCTTCTGTAAATAATTTATTTAAAAGTGCCGGGATATTTTCCAGAGTTTCTGGAGCGTCAATTTGTAAAACGCTCATTTGTAACAGCTCTTCACGGCTATAGCCCAAGTATCGGCAGGCGTTATCGTTTACTTCAATAAATCGAAATCGGCTTGGATCGCTGGCATCCGGGGCGACTTCGTGCACGAATACTGCATCACTAACATTGTTGAAGAGTAACCGATACCGTTCCTCCCTTTCCTTCAGTGTATCCTCTGCCTGCTTTTGCTTGGTAATGTCGATGGCTGTGGCAGCCATGAATAGAGGTTTCCCTCTTGCGTCCCTTACGAGTGTACCATGCATTAAGGTAGGGAAGAAGGTGCCGTCTTTCCTTATATGCCATACCTCTTCAGCAATATAGCTACCCATTTCCTGAAGCTTATTTTTTAATCTATCCACATTTTCCATCTGTTCCTCATTGTGAAAAACAGATAGGTTTCTGCCAATGAGTTCCTCTGCTGTATATCCATGCATCTTTGCAAAAGATTCGTTTAGATAGAGAAGGTTGCCTTCGAGGTCAGATATCACAACGCCATAACCTGCTCTGTCAGCAATCGTTTTGAACTTCCTTATTTCTTCCTCCGCCTGCTTGCGCTCGGTGATGTCAGTGCCTGTTGCAATAAGGCATGGTTCGCCCTCGATATCAATTACGTTAACTGAGGCGAACATATCAAAAGCCTCTCCTGATTTCCTTAGCAACACGATTTCCATATCGCGCAAAAATTCTTTGTTTTTTAACTTCTTAATCATAGCCTCACGGTCGCGGTAATCAGCCCATAAGTTCAATTCCTTTACGGTATGCCCTATTATCTCTTCTCGCTTATATCCGAATATCTTTAATCCGCTTTCGTTTATCTCCCTAATACGGCCTTCTCTAAGGGTAGTTATTAAGATCGCCGAAGGGTTGGCGTTGAACATATTGGAGAACTTCTTCTCGTTTTCTTTTATTTTCTCCTCCGCCTTTTTACGCTCGGTGATGTCAGCAATAATATGAACCGCTCCCGCAAGTTTACCTCTCTTATCAATTATCGGATCTGTCGTAACTTCAAACCATCTTCCCATTAATGGCAGGGTGAGGGTTTCCCTTTTCATGG
>VGWY01000256.1 GCA_016873575.1 Nitrospira sp.
ACGCATTGAAAACAAAAAAAACACGCAAACTGAAGTTTGCGGCTACATGAAAATTCAAGACTTTTGCAAGAGCCTCAGTATATCACAATTCCTGTACATACAGATCAAACAGAAAGATAGCCAGTCAGACGCCATATGAACGATTTAGGGAAAAAGCAATACTTTGTGTGGAAACGATCTATTCCAGTTCCACCTCTCAGTCCTATATCGTTTTGACAGAACAATCAGAAGTATGATAAAGTTAATACAACTAAAGTATAATTTATGGATAGTAGAAAGGTTTTCAAAATCGTGTTCACGCTTCAAGTGAAATCGTGAATAATTAATCATCATGCCGATAAAGCTTGCCATAGGTTGTCATAGCTACCTCTTTGGTGAAGGCCTGAAAAAGCTTTTTGAGGATGATAATGAAATATCTGTTATCGGCATTTTCGATGAAGGTACAGACTTAGAAAAAATCATAAAGCTTAATCCTGATGTAGTCATCACCGATTTCCATATCTCCCTTAACCTTCCTGAGGACTCTATTATTGACACTCAAGTAAAAATATTGCTCATAGGAGAAAGGACAACATGGGATACCATAGCAGACAAGCAAATTGTGGAGCTTGTTTCCAGAGGGGTAGTTGGCGTCCTGCCGCCAAGCGCTGATTCCTGCCTTTTGAAAAAGGCAATTAAGGCTGTCTTTTCAGGAGAATTATGGATAGATCGTAAAACAATAAAGACTATCCTCTCCTGCAAGAGTTTTTTAGACAAAAAGGTTGATCTTACGAGGCGAGAAAAGGAAATCGTGTTCCACATCTGCCAGGGATACAGGAATAAAGAGATTGCCCAGAAGCTCGATATCAGTGAGCAAACCGTTAAGTCCCACTGCAACAGGATTTACAAAAAACTCGAGGTTTCAGACAGACTTCAGCTCGCCATTCACTCATACAGAATTTGGCCTGAATTTAACCAAGGTATTAAACACTAAGTATTGAGAAAATATAATCTTTTGATAAAAAAAAAAGACTTATTGGTAGTTAAAAATACTAAGAAATTTATTATAAAATATATATATTAAGTTAAGGAGGGAGC
Source organism: Nitrospira sp. (assembly GCA_016873575.1). Taxonomy (GTDB): domain Bacteria; phylum Nitrospirota; class Thermodesulfovibrionia; order Thermodesulfovibrionales; family SM23-35; genus VGWY01. The sequence continues at coordinate 1,078 of VGWY01000256.1, forward strand.
TAATGCTCCGACTTGTATGCCCGAGCTGTCGAAAAGATTCATTCAGCTCCGAAGTTGAATCATTTAAAAACTGTCCCTACTGTGGGGCGAAATTCAGCGGGAGATACGGTATAGACAAAAGACATAAAGAACGCAAAGAAAGGGAACTTCCCGTTGTTTTTTCGTATGATAATACAAGCTTTCAAGCACAAACAATAGACTTCTCCGACAAAGGGTTGGGAATAAAAATATCTGGTAATCCACTACTTGCACGAGGGGAAACTATAGAACTCACCATAGGTGACCTTCAGATAAGGGCAAAGATTATCTGGGTAAAAAACCTGAATGATAATGCCGTTGCTGGCCTGATGAAAGTAAACTAAAGTTATAAATACTAATAAACTTTAGTTTACTTAATCCTGCAAACTTCTTTTTAGCAAATTACAACCTTTTCTGTATTGAAATTCATCCCTGTTTAGAATCATTATTAACCCAAGTCTGGGAAAGGTTCATTTATGTAAAATGATCATCCTCATTAGCCTTAGTAGCCGTCTCATCTCAGAAGCACTCTGTGACCTCTTTAAAAAAGAGATGGATAGCTACCAGATACTTGTAGACAATGATAAAAACGCTGTTGACAACTCTAAACCTGACATTATTTTAGTAGATCAGAATACTATAAATCAGAAATTGTTTTCTCGTTATCCTGAAGCAAAGGTTATCCTTATAGATACAGGCTTGAATTATAAGGATATCATAGCAACCCTGCTTTCTTATAGGACATACGGAGTTTTATCAGTCTATACAGACCAACGACTTGTTAAAAAAGCGCTGAAGGTTGTCAGCGAAGGGGAAATCTGGTTAGATAATAAAATCCTCAAGGCATTTTTCCACAACGCAGGGATTATATCGAAAACAGGCAAGTTAAATGGCCTTACCGAAAGGGAAAGAAGTATTATAAAACTTGTCTGTCAGGGCAACAGGAACAAGGAGATTGCATTCAGTCTCTCGATGAGCGAGCAGACTGTTAAAGCCCACTTGAACAGGATTTTTCGAAAGTTTAATGTGTCCAACCGCTCCCAGCTCGTTGCTCTTACCCTAAATAATCTGATTAATTAATAAAGAGCATATTTTTAGATATATATGATTGAAATAGAAAATACAACCCTCTGTTGTATTGACTGCTATAATTATGCACTCTCCATAAAGGCAATCGAACACTGTTTGGAATCATGCAAATTTAAGGACATACTGTTCCTAACAGATAATGAATATTATTTAAAAAACACTGAAGGATTCATAATCCCGGGTATTAAAACAAAAGAACAATACTCGATTTTTGTCCTCAAAGAATTAAATAAGTATATAAAAACTGATTTTGTCTTACTCATTCAGTATGATGGTTTTATTGTGAATCCTGATTCTTGGTCAAACGAATTTCAGAAATATGACTATATCGGTGCCAAGTGGTGGTGGTATAACGATGGAATGAACGTTGGAAATGGAGGATTCTCACTTCGCTCAAAACGTCTTTTGCAGGCATTAAGCAATGACAATGTCCCTATTTCAATTGAATCTTTGAAGTATGGCGAAGATACCTTCATTTGTAGAATCTATCGTAGGTTTCTTGAGAATAAATACGGTATTAAATTTGCACCGGAATCAATTGCTGATCAATTCTCCCATGAGCGATCCGATCCAGTAGGTAATCCTTTTGGGTTTCATGGTCTTTTTAATCTGTGGAGATACATAAAAGACGAAGAACTTATATATTTTATGAGTCTCCTTTCGCCACGTACCTTGAATGAAGTAGAAACATTTGAATTAGCCTCAAACTATTACAAAATTGGAAAGCTTAAAGAAGCTGAAATTATTTGCCGCAAGATATTAGAATGTCATCCTCATCATGTAGATGCTCAATCATTGCTCAGGATGCTAAAAATATCATAGACAAGGCTATTTTGTATCGATTCCACCTCATCTTCCAGGTCTTTCATCGTCAAATTGACCCCGTTGACACGGGCGGCTAAAACGTCATCAGCATATGATGAGACCGCACCGTGCTCCTTTTTTATTTTATTTCTCATTTCGAATGGGTAAAATCCCCTCCTTTACAAGGAGGGGCAGGGGAGGTTATTTGTTCAATTCGTTCCTTTATCTTAAACAATGCCCCTCTAAATTT
>VGWY01000257.1 GCA_016873575.1 Nitrospira sp.
CACGTTTTCGTGAGGTCATCTCTGCAAATCCAATTCCAGTGACCTCCTCAACCGCCCTGACTACTTTCTTCAATGGCAACTTTTTTATGGGCAGATTTCCTTGATTGAGCTTCATCTCAACTTTTTCGATAAATTTATCATCCCCTACTATCTGCTGTCCCTCTCTTTGATTTTTGATTAGATCGAGTTTTTTTATTATAGATTAAGTGTTCCCTTGTTTTATCGTGCCGTAGCTTCCTTTTTGGGCTGCAGCTTTATGACTAGTTTAAAATTAAGAGCGTCGGCGATTTTCCCCAATGTTTCGACGGTCGCCTTGTTAAAACCTCCCCCTTCAAGTCTGGCTATCGCGCTTTGCTTTGTACCGATCCTTCGCGCTAATTCTTTCTGAGATATCCCGGCCTGTCCTCTCGCTATAATCATCTTTTCCATAAGATCGAATTCAGGTTGCAACTCTTCCCATGCCTTCCTGAATTTCGGATTTTTCATAAGCTCCGCCTTATGTTCCTCTAAGGTTGTACCTTTTACATATTTCTTTTTCATCTATACCCTCCTATGTCGTCTACTGTCTGTTTATAAAATCCTGCATTCTCTTTTCAGCTATGTCTATTTCTGCTGGCGGTGTTTTGTCTGTTTTTTTCAAAAAGGCATGCAGTAAAACAAACCTTCTTCCTGTGTATGAAAAATAAAAGATTCGGCTATATCCCTTGCTGACCATTATTCTCAGCTCCCAAATCTTCCCTCTAATGTGCCGGGTATATGGTTCTTTCAGCAATACGCCATACTTTGCTAAAAGCTCAATTTTCCCGATTACTTGGGCCTGCGATTTCTCCGGAAGACCATCAATAAACTCTTTAACAGGCTCCTTATCTTTTGAATCTCTGTAATACTCAATAGTCCAGTTCATGTCACTTGCCCACTAAGTATAACATATATGTTATCTTCTCGCAAGACAGGCATGCGAATTTCCAGTAGCACACATCACTTTTTCACATCCTTGCAAAATTGTTTGTTAGATGAAGTACTTAATGAGGGTTTGAAATTTACTAAACTGCACATTCCTATGTGTACGCCTCGAATTTAAAGGAAGGATAAGGTAATCCTTTTAAAAAGCATAAAAAATACGGGGCGTTACTTCAGTTTGCCTTCCTTGCAAGGCGAAGGCCAACCCTGGACTTGATTCAGGGGAAGGCACGAGCTTGCCTCTCTACGAGTCGTAGACTGGCATGAGCTTGAAGCTGTAACCTTGTGGAAGCTTGAGAACCCTTGCAGGTGCTTACATGAAGCTAAAGCGTGGGCTTGAGCACCCCCGGTTTTTAGATACCGGTATCAGATCAAGTTTGATTGACTTCTTACCTTCCTTATCGATCATGACGCCTACCTTTTCCAATCTTGCCTTACCGTTCTTATTTCTAGACCTCTTCCATAACAAAGCGTAAATTTTCCCTTTCTTCCTCCTGCAATTGTGCTGGAGAAATAATTTGACTTTTATACTGTTTTGTAATATTATTCACATGGTGAATGATTTTCATTCAAAGCAAGAATTAATTTATAAGAAACGGTGGATAACCCCTCAGATAAAAGCTGCTATTAAGAGCTTTCCGGTCGTTGTTATTACAGGAGCAAGACAGGTTGGGAAAAGTACCCTTCTGCAAAATGAGTTCACGGATTTCAAATATGTCAGCCTTGATGATCTTTCCACATTGCAGCAGGCCCGAACCGATCCGGCCTCATTATGTATCGATACCGATCGTCTGATCATTGATGAAGCGCAGAAGGCACCTGAACTTTTCGCATCTATAAAGATAACAGTTGACGCAACAAAAGGAAGAAAGCGGTTTATCCTGTCCGGCTCTTCAAATATGCTCCTTATGAAGCGGATCAGCGAAACCCTTGCCGGCAGGGCGGTTTATTTTGAAATGTATCCCATGACTTACAGTGAAATGGAAAATAAGACCGAATCTCCGCTACGATTTCTTGATCTCTGGAATCCTGCTTTTAAAATCGAAGAATCACGATTGTCTCTTCTTGACCCTGTGCCTTTTATGTTGAAAGGATTTATGCCATCGCTTCTCACTCTAACCGAAAGGCGTGATGTCCTCCTCTGGTGGGAAGGTTATATCAAGACCTACCTTGAAAGGGATGTGAGGGAACTGACTCAGATTGAATCGCTCATAGATTTTAAGCGCGTCCTTGACTCGATCGCGGTAAGGACAGGAAATGTCCTGAACCAGACTGAGGTTTCAAGGGATACAGGCGTAAGCCAGCCGACTGTCCACAGGTATTTGAAACTCCTTGAGGTCTCAAACATTATAAGCAGGACGCCTTCATATTACCCGAGCAGAACAAAGAGGATTACAAAATCACCGAAATTATTCTTTATCGACCCCGGATTATGTATTTACCTCTCGGGCTACTATGACGAGGAATCACTCAGAAAAGCGAGAGAATTGGGCAGTTTCTTTGAGACCATGATTCATATGCATATTAAAATTGCTTCTGAACTCATGGTGCCGAAGGCAAAGGTGTTTTACTGGAGAACTACAAACGGAAAAGAGGTTGATTTTGTGATGGAACACGGGAAAAAATTATTAGCTATTGAAACAAAGCTTACACAGAATCCAACGTTCAATGACATAAAAAACCTTCTCACATTTATCGAGGAGTATCCTCAAACAGCGAGAGGTTTATTGCTTCATGCGGGGGAAGCTATTCAATGGCTGCATTCAAAAATACTTGCAGCTCCCTGGTGGTGGTTATGGGAATAAGAAATACAAAATGTGTCTAAAACAGCCCTCTATCAAGAGTCCTGTATTGAATCGCCTCTGAAACATGATGGGATTGGATATCTTCTGAGGCCTCAAGGTCTGCAATGGTTCGGGAGAGTTTCAATATCCTCGTATATGCCCTCGCAGACAGTCCAAGCTTCTGCATGGCTGTTTCAAGGAGTGATTGGGCATCAGGTCTTAACCTGCAATATTTTTTGACATGTCTTGTTTTCATCTGTCCATTAGAATAAATCTTTTTATCATCCTTAAAGCGTTCGAGCTGGATATTCCTTGCCGAAACAACCCGTTTCCGAATATCTTCTGATTTCTCTCCGGAATACTCTGTTGATAATTCCTTATAAGGCACTGCCGGGACATCAATGTGAATATCAATCCTGTCAAGAAGGGGACCTGAAACCCTGTGCCTGTAGCGATGTATCTGACCCGGAGTACATGTACACTGATGCCGTAA
>VGWY01000258.1 GCA_016873575.1 Nitrospira sp.
CCCATGTTGCCATGGATTCCAGCGGTAATGCCATCGTCGTCTGGCAGCAATATAACACGGATTTCATTTTGAGCATTTACGCAAAACGCTATGTAGCAGGCACAGGCTGGGAAATCAGCCCTGTTACCATAAGCTCAGAGTTAGAAGATGCTGAAAATCCCCATGTTGCCATGGATTCCAGCGGCAATGCCATCGTCGTCTGGCAGCAGAACTATGACATCTATGCAAATCGTTTTGAATTCAAATAAGTCACAATCACAATGAATTACCCCGCAGCAAGCAGGCTGTGCGACAATTGTCAATGACCTGAACTTGTCGTAGCGACTCTCAGCGAAGTCGGTACGACTCGATTCCGAGACTCGCATCGAGTTTCAGGGTTCAGCATGACATATAGCACTCTTTTATGACTTTTGCAAGAGCCTCATTGATACCGAAAAATAGAGATAGACAATCTAACACTCTGATATGCTTGTCATTGCGAGCACCCGAAGGGTGCGTGGCAATCTCTTTGCAAAAAGGCGAGATTGCTTCGTTTCACTCGCAATGACAGTTTCTATCTCTATTTCTCGGTTGATAATTTTAACTTGATATGATACTAAGAATCTCTAAACTTATTTTCCTATCTCTCCTATTTGTTTTCATCTTCGGCCTTTTTTCAGGCAGAATCTGGGACCCTGATTTCTGGTGGCACCTGAAAACAGGGGAATACATCTATCAGACACAGTCGCTTCCAAAGACAGATCCCTTTTCCTTTACCTCACTTTCAAAAGACCCCCTGAATCCGGAATCCAAGAGAATAACTTTTATCCTTACCCAATACTGGCTTGCACAACTAATCTTTTACTGGGTATATCATGTATTTAGTTTTCAGGGAATCATATTTTTGAGGGCATTTCTCCTTACGCTTCTTATTTTCCTGCTCTATAAGGGCATACGGAGAGAAGGTCCCGGCCTCTACACCTCACTGTTGATCCTTGTTCCAGCGGTAATAATACTCCGGAACTTTACCGGCGAGAGACCCCAGCTTTTCTCCTTTATCTTCGTCTTTTTATTGATTTATTTATTGGAGGGCTTCAGACTACACGCTACACGCTACACGCTATACGCTACCCGCTATTCTCTATACGCTATACCCTTTCTGATGCTCCTCTGGGCAAACATGCACGGGGGGTTTGTATTGGGAAATATTATCATCATTGGATATATTTTTTCAGAGGGAATGAAATATCTTGTGAAGAGATTCGGCCAGCATCTTCCACCAAGATCACTCAAGCACCTGACCTTAGCAGGCATACTCTCAATCCTGGCTTCCCTCATAAACCCGAATGGATACAATGTTGTCCCTGTTTTGACAGAGCTTGAAAAAAGTCAATATATGGGCATGATTATAGAAGCCCAGTCGCCAATCATGATTATCAGGTCAGGATTCTACAACCAGGAATTGATAACCTATTTTGCACTGCTCTGCGTGTGCATTTTACTGTTTTTGATGAATGTAAAAAGACTGGATCTTACCGATATCGTTCTCTTTAGCTTCTTTGCAGCATTAAGTCTCTCGGCAGCACGTGTCATTCCATTCTTTACACCGATAGCTACCCTCATGATCGCACGGTATGGATCAAGGACAATGGAACAGATGAAGAAGACAGGAATAGCAATAAATATTCAAAAAAGAGCAGCAATGCGTCTGTCATCTTTCAAGTCTCCAGCCATAAACATAGCATTGTCTGCCCTTCTCTCAAGTATGCTTATCTTCCTGTTAATAAAGGGGAATCTCTTCCAGGATGGGATAAGAAAGGAAAGGTATCCGGAGGGTGCAGTCAAATTTCTGAAGCAGAACAGGCTCGCAGGTAATATGTTTAACCCTTATGTCTGGGGAGGATACCTGATATGGGAGCTTTATCCGGACTATAAGGTCTTCATAGACGGGAGGGGACTGATAGAGGAGGTTTTTTTTCAGATGCACCGTGTCCTGGGGGCATCTTCCCTTCATTTCGCCGGTATTAAGGAATGGAAGGCCATTCTTCAGGCTTATGAGGTTAAATTCATCGTAACATTTTCAGTAAACGAGTTTTCGGGAAGATTGATGCCTCTGATACCGGCAATCCTGAATGATCCGGAGTGGCATCTGATTTACATGGACAACAATTCACTCATTTTTCTCCAGGAAAGTCAGGAGAACAAAGAGGTTATTAAGCGTTTTAGTATGCCAAAAGAATGGGTATGGAATGAGGTCATTATCGAGACAGCATGGAAGGCAAAGAATTTCAGGAAAAGCAGCTTATACATAACGATGGGCGATGCTTTCATAGAAAAGAAAAGTTATAATGATGCTAAGACAGCATATCTGAAGGCATGGGAAATAGATCCCGGAAGCAGCGTGGTTAAGGAAAAACTGAATCTTTTAAATGCTTATACCTATTGAATGTAACTACCATGTGTTGTTTAATACGGTATATTTGATACAATATAAATATGTTAGCCAGAAACTATATTTTCATGTTTTTGAACATCGTTGCTCTTTCCTTTCTCATTACAGGATGCGGGGGCAATTCTGGGAATACCGGAAATAATGTAGCTACCAGCTTTGAACCTCCCGTTGCCCCGGGTAATTGTTTTAGTTCACCATTATCGAATAAAAAAATAGAAATAATATGGGAAGATAATTCTGTTAATGAGAAGTATTTCAAAATATACAGATGTAAGGGATCCGAATGTACTCCCAAGGAGTATCTATCAAAGACCAATACCAACACGACTCATTACGTTGATACTTCAGTTTCAGAAGGAACAACATATTGTTATACCATCTGTGCTTATAATTCCAAAGGGCAGACCTGTTCCAACATTTCCTGTGCAAAAACCGCCACAATTATTGATAACGGTTCAGGAGATGCTTACAATCCACAGATAGCAATATCTTCAAACGGGAATGCTATGGTTGTATGGCAGCAGGACCATTTCAAGGCAACTTTTAATGATTTTTATATTCAATTTACCCTCTACGCAAGGATGTATAATGCAATTACAGGCACATGGAGCAATATTACCATGCTTATGTATACTAATGACATAGATAACATTTATAATCCTCAGGTTGCTATGGATTCCCAGGGAAATGCCATCGTCGTCTGGCAACAATATAACGAAAACTTTGTCCTGAACATATATGCACGACGGTATATTGCTGACTCGGATGTCTGGGGGCCTGTAGAGACCATTGACACCGG
>VGWY01000259.1 GCA_016873575.1 Nitrospira sp.
AGTACATGCCGCCCATTCCGCCTCCTGGTGGCATTGCAGGCTCAGGTTTTTCTTCAGGAATATCGGTGATCATGACTGAAGTTGTTAACATAAGCGCTGCAACTGATGCTGCATTCTGCAGTGCGTATCTTGTAACCTTGGTAGGGTCAATAATACCGGTCTTTAGCATATCTACATACTCTTCTTTATCTGCATCAAAGCCGTAGTTGACTTCCTTTGCATGCTTCACCTTTTCGACTATCACTGAGCCCTCAAGTCCTGCATTGTTGACGATCTGCCTGATCGGCTCTTCAAGTGCCCTTCTTACTATTTCAACACCGATCTGTCTGTCGTTTTCAAGTTTCAGTGTCTTGAGTGCAGGGAGGCATCTGAGGAGTGCAACACCTCCGCCAGGGATGATACCTTCTTCTACAGCAGCCCTTGTTGCATTGAGGGCATCTTCAACCCTTGCCTTTTTCTCCTTCATCTCTGTCTCTGTTGCTGCACCAACATTAATGACAGCAACACCACCAACAAGCTTTGCGAGCCTCTCCTGAAGTTTCTCCCTGTCATAGTCTGAGGTCGTCTCCTCTACCTGAGTTTTAATCTGTTTAACCCTTCCCTGAATCTTTGCAGGGTCTCCAGCGCCTTCAACAATGGTCGTATTTTCTTTATCTACATTAATCTTCTTTGCCCTTCCGAGGTCGGAGATCTTTATATTTTCAAGCTTTATGCCGAGGTCTTCTGATATCATGGTACCGCCTGTAAGGACTGCGATGTCCTCAAGCATTGCCTTGCGTCTTTCACCAAATCCAGGGGCTTTAACAGCACATACCTGGATTGTTCCGCGCAGCTTGTTCACAACAAGTGTTGCAAGGGCTTCCCCTTCCACTTCTTCTGCAAGAATTAATAAAGGCCTTCCCATCTTTGCAGTCTGTTCGAGTATCGGGAGCAGGTCCTTCATGCTTGAAATCTTCTTCTCATGTATAAGAATGAAAGCATCTTCGAGGATACATACCATTCTTTCGGGGTCGGTTATGAAATATGGTGATATATAGCCCCTGTCAAACTGCATGCCTTCAACAACATCGAGGGTCGTTGCCATGCTCTTTGCCTCTTCAACTGTAATAACACCGTCCTTGCCAACTTTATCCATGGCTTCTGCAATCAATTCACCAATGGATGCATCGTTATTTGCAGAGATTGTACCGACCTGTGCTATCTCTTTCTTATCCTGTACCGGTTTGCTAAGTTTCTTGAGTTCATCGACAACTACTTCAACTGCCTTCTCTATTCCCTTTTTAATATCCATTGTGTTCGCACCTGCAACAACATGCTTCATACCTTCCCTGTAAATTGCGTGTGCAAGAACTGTAGCTGTGGTTGTACCGTCACCGGCTGTATCAGATGTCTTTGATGCAACCTCCCTGACAAGCTGGGCACCCATGTTCTCCCAAGGGTCTTTAAGTTCAATCTCTTTTGCAACGGTAACCCCGTCCTTTGTTATCGTAGGTGCACCGTATTTTTTATCAAGTATTGCATTCCTTCCTTTCGGACCTAATGTCGCCTTTACCGCATCGGTGAGCATGCTTATACCTTTGAGTATGGCGCTTCTTGCTGCATCATCAAAAAGTAACTGCTTAGCCATCTTTGAATCCTCCTTTATAAAATGTTTAGCTTTCGATAATCCCTAAGATATCTTCTTCCCTGATGATAAGGTACTCTTCATCGTCAATCTTAATCTTTGAGCCTGAATACTTATCGAAAAGAATAGTATCCCCTACCTTAACATCCATAGGTTGACGTTTGCCGTCATCCGTAACCTTGCCAGACCCTACTGCGATTACTACGCCCTTCTGAGGTTTCTCCTTTGCAGCATCAGGAATGAAAAGCCCTCCGGCTGTCTTTTCTTCTTCCGAAGAAAACTTCACGAATACCCTGTCCCTTAATGGTTTAAACTTCATAACACATCGCTCCTTTCTTTAAAGATAAGATTTTTTGTTTTGTTAGCACTCGAACCGAGTGAGTGCTAATATAATATTTAAGCAAGTAAGAAGGCAAGGGGTTTCAGGGGTTAAAAAGTTAGAAGAATTAGCAAAAATTCATAATGAATGGTAAAAAATCTTTTATTATCTAATTTTTACTCCTAATATCTACTTTTTAAAACCTACCGATAAGCTTTTTTCGGTAGCCAGAGCTTGATCGTCAGTAGACCCGTCAGGAATCCTCCAATATGGGCAAACCACGCAACCCCTCCTTCTTTAATGAGCCCTGTGCTTAAGAGGCCATTGATGAATTGTATGATAGCCCAGAAACCGATCACCACGAAGGCTGGGATCTTTACGATTTGAATGAAAAACCCCAGGAATATTAGGGTATAGACGCCTGCCCGCGGGAAAAGGAGTAGATAGGCGCCGAGGATGCCAGAAATGGCCCCGCTTGCGCCGATCATGGGAATAAGTGAATGAGGCTCTGTAATCGCATGGGCATATGCAGAAACGATTCCGCAGAAGATATAAAAGACAAGAAACCGTACGTGACCTAATTTGTCTTCTATATTATTGCCGAATATCCAGAGGTAAAGCATATTTCCTGCAAGGTGAAGAATTCCGCCATGCATGAACATGGCAGAAAATATCGTTAGTACAGGATGTAATGGCTGGACATTTTCAAATGTCAGGATATACTGAGGGATTGCACCATAAGACAATGAAATCTTTTCCATACCAGATGGAGATGCAATCTGCCCCAAAAATACGAGAATATTGAAAGCGATAAGTCCGATTGTGATAAAAGGGAATGTACGGGTCGGGTTATCGTCTTTGTAAGGAATCAATTATATTCCCCTCGTGCAAGCAATACAATGAAAGCCTGCGAAGCAGGCATGAACGAGAAACATAACAGAATTATAAGTGAAGGAAACAATGGTGTCAAAAGAAGTTAATCCCAATCCAGAGATTCTATGAAACAGGACTGCCTTTCGCTTCCGACGATATTTTCCGACAGTTCTAATCTTATTCCGCTACAGCCTCTCAGATTTTAACACCTCTCAGATTTACCCCTGTAATACCAAAATAGAAATGTCCTAATCTGCCAAAGTAGAAATGTCCTATTCCGTGTGATGCTATACTGCCTCTTTTTTGATTAAGGAGGCGAGATGGCAGGAAAGGACATATTCGAGATGAGTC
>VGWY01000260.1 GCA_016873575.1 Nitrospira sp.
AAAGATTATATTGGATAGTATATTGGACAGTATAGCTGATGGAGTGTTCACTGTAGACAAAAATTGGAATATTACTTCTTTTAACCGTGCTGCTGAAAGAATTACTGGCATAAACTCAAAGGAAGCTACTGGTCGGAAGTGTTTCAATATTTTTCATGCGAACATTTGTCAGACAGCCTGTGCTTTACGAGAAACGTTAACAACTGGAAAAGAGTTCATTGACGTACCTGTAAACATCCTGAATTGTGAAGGCAATATTATTCCTATTTCTGTCAGTACTGCTCTTTTAAAGGACGAAAGCGGAAATATTATTGGGGGTGTTGAGACCTTTCGTGATCTCTCTGCTTATGAAGCTCTCAAGAAAGAGATTTCACGTAATTACTCTGTAGAAGATATAATCAGTAAGAATCATGAAATACAGTCAATATTCGAAATCCTCCCTAATATAGCCGAAAGTGATAGTACAGTTTTTATCCAGGGCGAAAGCGGAACGGGGAAGGAACTCTTTGCACGTTCAATCCATAATTTGAGCAAACGACAGAGAAAACCTTTTATCGCAGTAAATTGTGGTGCATTGCCAGAAAATCTCTTAGAGTCAGAGCTATTTGGTTATAAAAGAGGCGCATTTACTGATGCAAAGAAAGATAAACCAGGACGGTTTGCTCTTGCAGAAGGTGGTACTCTCTTTTTGGACGAAGTTAGTGATTTATCGCCTATTTTACAGGCAAAGCTGCTCCGTGTATTGCAAGAGAGGGAATATGAACCATTAGGTGCTACCACTACGGTGAAGGCGGACGTGAGGATAATAGCTGCAACCAATCGGAATCTTTTAGAAATGGCACGACAAAAAACGTTTAGAGAAGACCTTTATTATCGTTTGAACATAGTAAAAATTGAACTGCCTTCTTTACGTAAGAGAAAAGAGGATATTCCTCTCCTTGTAAATCATTTCATCAGAAAATTAAACCTTAAGACAGGCAAGAAAATCATATTTGTATCTGACGATGTAATTCGCCTTTTGACGTCCTATGATTTTCCTGGGAATATCCGTGAATTGGAAAACATCATAGAACATGCATTTGTCATGTGTCGAGAAGAAACGATGAAAGTTGAGCATCTGCCAAAAGAATTCAGAGAATCTTTGATGACCGCATCATCAACCAAACCATTATCATTGCATAACCGTTTTCAAGAGTCTGAAGAAAAAACCATTAAAGAGGCTTTACAACATAATCTTGGGAGGCGTTCCACAACAGCAAAAGAATTGGGCATTCATCCAAGTACTCTCTGGAGAAAAATGAAACGACTTGGTTTAATTTAATTAAATATTTTTATTGCATTTTTGCATTTTTGCATTGCACTATATTGCATTAGTGCAATATATTTCTCGGCACCTTTACTTCTCTTTTTTATAACTGCCTGTTTTTAAATCCTTATTTCCGTATCCCCATTCTGGCATTTTTATTGCAAACTATAATGTAAACATATAGGATTTTATGAGGATTGCAATTGGTCTTCTTAGTCGCAGGAATTTTACTTGGTTTATGTTTGGATTTTACGAGATCAGAGGAAACAAATAACTAACAGAAAAGAAGGAGGGCAAAAAGCTGTAACTTAAAAAGTGGCAGGGCAGGGGAAAATACTTTATAAGTAATTTTTGAATTGATGTCTCAGAAAGGAAGGGTAAAATGAGCAAATTAAATTGTTGGGAGTATAAAAATTGTGGTGGCAGAGAAGGAGTTTGTCCTGCTCAAAATGCGGAAAAATTTGATGGAATCAACAGTGGCAAAAACGGCGGTAGAATATGCTGGTATGCTAAAGCAACGCTGTCTGATCGCAAGGAAAGGGGTTCACAAGCCACAAAATGTTCACAATGCGGTTTCTATAATGTAGTCGAGAAAGAAGAAGGCTCGAAATTAGTGGTCTTTTTCTAAAAAGAACCTCTTCTCCCATTGGATATATATATTGCTATTGCTCCTGCTTTGCAGAAGCTGGATCAGTATATCATTAAAGCTCAACCGCAAAATAGGCTTTACTTTCAACCTGTTTGATAGTAAAGCCTATGTGGTTTTCCACTCTTCATTTTCTGAATCCCAAGCTTTGCTGTATCTTTCGCTCATTACAAAAGTAAGCCAGAGCTGTTCCATGGTTTTGCCACATACGAATGTTCCTTTCTGTTCTCCAGAAATGTTTTTATAGTGCATCTCAAATTGAGCTTTCTTGATAATTCGACATTCCCACTTCGTCCAGTCAATCATGTCCTGTATTTGGTCGAGTCGTGGAATCCAAAAAAACAATGATCTATGATCTATAATTTCATGTCTTGACTCCCAATCATTGAGGATCAATATTTTATAAGATAAAGTTTTGTCTTTCCTTTTGATAGTAGTATAAAAATCACTATCTGCTATTTTCCATATTTTCTGTATTTCTTTTGCCTTACAACACATTCTGATGTATTCCGGTAACTTATCCATTATATAGGCCTTCCATTTAAAATTAGATTCTTCAGACTTTCGTGTGGGAATCATCCATAGTTTCCCCTCCCTTGAGGTGTGTCCCCCATCTTCCCCTCCCTTGAGGGGAGGGGTTAAGGGGAGGGTGGTTCAAATTATTCCGTATCACCTCCAATACTCCCTCGATATTCGTCATTACCTCATTGTTCCAGAAACGTAAGACCTTATATCCCTGCTCCTCAAGCCATTTGTCTCTTTGGAAATCACTTTCTTGTTCGGAATGCTGACCTCCGTCTACCTCTATGACTATCTTTTCTTCTTGACATACAAAATCAACAATGTAGCTGCCTATAGGTTCTTGCCTCCTGAACTTGTATCCTTTCATCTGTTTTGCTCTCAGATGTCTCCACAATAACCTTTCCGTATCCGTAAAGTTCTTCCGGAGAGCTTTAGCCATGAAATGTCTATGGAGATCATTCATCCAACACCCTCTCCCTCCCCTCTCCCCTCAAGGGAGAGGGTTCTATTTTATCCACACAAAACCCAGAAGAACCTAAAATTATCGACTCAGGTAAATTTATAACAATTGCAGTTTTATGATAAAAAATTTTAAATTTAAAATAAATATAAATTTAAAAGGATAGATTTCTTTATGGCTCAGGAAAAGAAAAGACAGCCCCGCCCTC
>VGWY01000261.1 GCA_016873575.1 Nitrospira sp.
CTGGACGGTTAAAGGAGCCAATAGTATTATTGCCTTGCGTTGTTGTTTCCTCAGTAACCGTTGGGAAGATTTCTGGGAGTATCGGGCTTATGCCTAAAAGCAGTACCAATATTTTTGTCGCACACCCTTGTGAAAGCAACCACAATCCAGAAAAAACCACCGATTGATATTACCGTATTAAAGATTCGTGATATATCTGCGAATACCTATAAGACCTATGAAAAGGAAGGGATCGGGAAAGTAAGGATCAGCAATAACTCCAATTCGCTGCTATCAAACGTCAAGGTTTCTTTTATGATATATGAATTTATGAACAGCCCATCAGAGGTTGAGGTCAAAGAACTGTGGCCGGAGAAGAGTGTTGAGATTGATTTGAAGCCTGTCTTTAATGATAAGATCCTCACTTTGAAAGAAACCACATCGGTAAAGGCTGAAATAAAAGCTGTGTATTTTTCCCAGGGGGATATGAGAAGTTATTCTACGCTTCATCCTGTAACAGTCATAAGGGAGCAACGATATACTGCTATTGACGAAAATCGTTTTCTAACAGCGTTGCAAAACCTTGATAAAGCTTCGATGAAAAAGCCGGAAAAAGAGGTGATACAAAAGATTAAAGCAAAGCTCGAAACAGATGAGGAATTGATTCAGACTCTAAAAAAGAAGGGATTAAGCTATGGCGAGATCGTGACATGTATTTATTTAATGGATAGAGGCAAACGTTTGGATGATATCCTATCTGTAAGGACAAAAGGTCAATCATGGCAGGATATAATCGGTTCCTATAACATATACCTCGAGGATGTAACCGATATCCTTAAAGAGGTTGAGAGCGCAGTCAGTAAAAAGAAGTCAAAAGGAAAGAGCAAAACGCGATAGAGTGTGAGTACCAGAGGTTAGAAGACATTTCTAAAGAGGAATGCACCTATAAAAAATACGAAATTTATCATCACTATTGTCGCACCTGTTGGCAAGTTCGCGAAAAATGAGAAAGATATACCCAAAATCACGGAAGACACTGCAACGAGAGAAGAAATGACCATCGTATGCTTAAAACTTCTTGCAATCTGCAATGCTGTTACAGCAGGTAATATCAGGAGTGCAGAGGTCAGCATTATCCCAACAACCTTCATCGTTAACACAACCGTTATACCGGTCAGGAGAACAAGGAGAGAGTTTATTCTTTGAGTGTTTATTCCTGATACCTTTGCAAATTCTTCATCAAAAGTCGTTGAAAAGTGTTCATGATAAAAAAAAGAAATAAATATCAGTACCACTATTGAAAGAGCTACAGAAGTGAAAACTTCGGCTTTACTGATGGACAGGATATTACCAAAGAGATAACTGAAAAGGTCAACATTAAACCCTCCTGCAACACTGGCTAACAGTATGCCACCGGCAATCCCTACAGAAGACACGATACCTATGGCGGCATCTCCATAGAGTCTTGCCTTTTCTATTAATTTCAAAATCCATAGTGAACATACCATGACAATAGGAATGGATACATATATGGGTTCCTGTTTCAAAAAAAGCGCAATTGCAACGCTTCCAAAGGTAACGTGTGCAAGCCCGTCACCTATTAATGAAAAACGCCTTAATACCAGTAATACACCAAGTATTGAACATACAAATGCAATGAATGAGCCGGCTATGAATGCCCTTTGAATGAATCCGTATGTTAAAAAATCAATCATTTCCATAATTACTAATACAAACGCACTAAATTATGATACATAAA
Organism: Nitrospira sp.; assembly: GCA_016873575.1. Lineage (GTDB taxonomy): Bacteria > Nitrospirota > Thermodesulfovibrionia > Thermodesulfovibrionales > SM23-35 > VGWY01. The sequence continues at coordinate 1,739 of VGWY01000261.1, forward strand.
ATCTCCCCTCTATGAACTCCTTAGTAATCGTGCCTGTGGCATATGATGTGTTGACTGTATTCACCAAAATAACTTTCCATATCCTTTGAGAGGCAGAAATCTTCAAAACTTCCGTAAAAGATAATTTTTTTATCAAGGTACAAAATTTTCGATGCATATTTACCAATGCTTCCAATATCGTGGGTAATTAGGACAATGGTCACGTTCTTCTTTTGATTCAGCCCTTGTAACGTATTGAAAAAAATATCTCTTGTTTCGGGATCAAGAGCTGTGGTAGGTTCATCAAGGATTAACAACTCCGGCTCATTGACGATTGCCCTTGCAACGTAAACCCTTTGCTGTTGACCACCTGAAAGTTCACCAATTAATCTATCCCGGATATTGAGTACATCCATTAATCTCATAGCTTCATATATGATGGTCTCATCAGATTTACCAATTCGCCTCGGGAATCTTTTTTTCGAGAAAAGTCCGGAAGAAATGATTTCTTTCACCGTGGCCGGGAAATAAGGATTAAAGAAAGATATTTTTTGTGGTAAATAGCCGATTCTAAACCAATCTTTAAAGTCACCTGAATGAAATCCGAAGAGTGATACCTTTCCCTTCTTCGGTTTCATAAGACCGAGAATAACCTTTACGAGTGTCGTCTTCCCGGATCCATTAGGGCCAACAAGTCCGATGTAATCACCAGCATTGACTGTGATGGAGATATCACTCAAAATTTCCACGGAGTTATATCTGAAGCTCAGTCCTTCAACAGTAAGGATATTTATTGACATTGAAGTCCAATCTTGAGATTTCTGAGATTTTGTTCCATTATGGATAGGAATGTTACTCCCTTATCCATCTCGTCGCTGGTAACATTATGAGCAGCGTGAAGCATCAAAAGCCTTGCTCCTGTTTCTCGTGCAATTGTCTCTGCAACACGTGGCATTATTAACTCTTCATAGTAAATATATTCCACATTGTTCTGATTCAGTTTTTTACTGAGTTCAATCAAGTTCAGTGGTGTGGGTTCTGCATCAGGTGAGAATCCTTTATAGGCTGAGAGGTATTTCAGATTATACCTTTTTGCAAAATAACCAAAAGCAAAGTGTCCGCCATGGATGAAGACATCTTTTTTACATGTTACAAAAGAATCACTGAATCGCTTATCGAGCTCATATAAGCGTGTTTTATATCCCCCCGCATTTTGAGAATAATGATCCTTATGTGCAGGATCCTTTGTAATAAATCCATCGCGGATGGTATCAACCATTTTCTGGGCGTTGGAAAGGTCAAGCCATACATGTGGATCGAATCCATGTTTAGAATCATGGTTCATATATCCCTCTGCGAGTTGAATATCTTTACTTGTATCTATTACTATAAGATTTTTCCTATTGATTCC
>VGWY01000262.1 GCA_016873575.1 Nitrospira sp.
GAGGTTTATCTATCAGAAAGGGGTATCTGGCTGAGGATTTCAGTTGATCCCATATTAGATGATAAAGGCAATCTAACCGGGTCTGTTCATATTATTAGGGACATCACTGAGAGCAAAGAGGCCGAGGAAAAGCTTCAGATTTATCAAGAACATCTTCGAGCCCTTGCTTCTAAATTATTATTAGCCGAGGAGAGTGAAAGGAAACGTATCGCAACTGACATTCATGATAATATTGGCCAGATCCTTACTTTTTCTAAGATTAAGCTTGGTGCATTAAAAGAGTTAGCAACTTCTCCAAGTCTTGTTAGAGTCATCAACGAGATCCGTGAGCTTACAGACCAGGCGATTAAGTACACGAGGTCATTAACGTTTGAGCTCAGCCCACCTATTCTCTATGAGCTTGGTTTTGAGGCTGCGATAGAATGGCTCGGGGAGCAAATTATAAAAAGCAGGGTATGCAGTTCACCTTTCAGGATGATGGACAACCCAAGCTCATGGACAATGAAACGCGTGTTTTTTTATTTCAGGCCGTCCGTGAGTTGTTGCTCAATAGTGCCAAGCATTCACAGGCAAATACTGTAACAGTATCCATATGTAAGGAAGACAATAACATACGAATCACTATCGAAGACGACGGAGTTGGATTTGATACCTCTAAAATTGATACATTTAAAGGATTTGGACTTTTCAGCATCCGTGAGCGATTGAAATATATCGGAGGATACATTAAGTTAGAATCTAAGCCAGGCCACGGAACACATGTTACAGTAGTTGCTCCATTAAAGATTGAAAAGAAGTAATCCCCCCCACTCCCCCCTTTAGAAAAGGGGGGAGTGGGGGGGGATTTGAGGTATTTTCAGGTGAAAGGAAGAGTAAATGGGTATAAGAATTATCCTTGCCGATGACCACAAGATAGTAAGAAATGGCCTCAGGGCATTGCTCGAAAAAAAGCCTGATATGGAGGTAGTTGCTGAGGCTGCTGATGGGCGAACAATAGTGCAAATGGCCAAAGAATTGTCTCCCGACGTAATCATTATGGATGTTGCTATGCCAGACATGAACGGCATCGAAGCCACTCGAAGGATTCTTGACACGGTTCCTAAAACCAAGGTCATTGCTCTATCAATGCATTCTGATATACGATTTGTTATTGAAATGCTTAAGGCTGGAGCATCGGGCTATCTCCTCAAAGATTGTGCCTTTGAGGAGCTGACAAATGCTATCCGTGTTGTGACAGGAAATCGTACTTATTTAAGCCCCGAGTTAGCTGATTCGGTAATAAAAGATTATTCGCGTCTCATATCAAAGGAAAACCTTTCTGTTTTCTCTCTCCTGACAGATAGGGAACGTGAAGTTCTTCAGCTTTTAGCCGAAGGCGAAGCAACAAAAGAGATTGCCATAAAACTTGGAATCAGTATCAAGACTGTCGAGACATTCCGCAAACAAATCATGAATAAACTGGATATTCACAGCATAGCCGAGCTTACCAAATATGCCATCCGTGAAGGACTGACCTCCCTCGAAAGCTGAGTATGTTTTGAAAGACTGTTCAACTTATAACATCATCTCCTTCTTGAAATAAACAAAATTGAGGTATTTAGAAGTATGAAATCAGGGATTTCCTGATTTACAACTTACTTAGGGTGATTAATACTTTAATCAGGGGAAAATGATTAGCCTATATTGTAGGGGGAGTAATTAATGAATTAGGAAATGCTGTAGGGTTTGACGAGATTCGGAACAACTATTAAGTTAGTTTCCCGGGAAGGAGGAAGAGATGATGCGGAAGAAATGGAGTCCGGAGGAGAAGCAGAAAATAGTCTTGGCTGGCCTCAGGAATGAGGCATCAATAGCTGAACTGTGCAGGCGGCATGGTGTCAGTGATGTTATGTATTACAAGTGGAAGAAGGTATTTTTAGAAGGAGACTTAAACGGACTGGAAGGCAATGGCACAACAAGCAGTACAGAGGCAGCATTAAAGAAGGAAAATGAAGAATTGAAGGCATTAATAGAGGAACTTACGGTAAAAAACCGGTTTGTTTTTTAAAAAATACAACACCTATAGGCCGTATGAGGCAGTGGGATATGATGTTTCGGCTAACTATTATAAACTTGAAAACCTGGTAGGATTGTTTATCTAACCGGAAGGACTCAAAATAATAATAGAAAACCTAATGTCAGTTTGTAGAGATTTTTATCAATAATGTAACCCCTGAACACGTGTAGTAGCATATTAGACAGAGAAAGGTCTACAGGATTAAAGATTAATAACATGGGGGAATAATGAAGATTAAAGAGACTGCAATTATGTTAACAGGATTCCAGAATGATTTTTGTTCTGAAGAAGGGTTATTTTATGATGCAGTGAAGAAGGTATTGACTAAGAACAGGGTTGTTGAAAACACCGTTGATCTGCTGGAGAGGACAAAAGGGAAGTGGATCCTGACCATATTCACACCGATTTTATTTACTGAGGATTATCGTGAACTCAATGATTATACGGTTGGAATCCTTGGGGCTATAAAGAAAGCAGGTGCATTTAAGAAAGGGACTAAAGGTGCCGAGATGATAAAGGAATTTCAGCCATATATTGACCAGATCATAATTATCCCGGGGAAAAGAGGTTTATGTTCTTTTGGAATTCCTGAAATGGATTTTGTTTTAGAAGGGCATGGCATCAAGAATGTCATTTTAGCAGGATTATTAACTAATATATGCATTGAATCTACAGCTCGAACTGCCTACGATAAAGGATATACTGTAACTATCTTAAAAGACTGTACTGCCTGTAAATCATTCATGGAACAGGAATTTTCAGAAAAATATATATTCCCTTTGATAGGTGAGATAAAGACTCACGATGAGTTTTTAGAAGAACTTAAATAGATTTTATAAAGGTTTCCCGATGAGTAAGACAATACTGATAATATCTAATGACTCAGCGTTTATTAATTCTTTAAGGTCTCTTTTGGAACATAATTACAGGTTTCTGGATGCACCCGATATTGAGGCTGGAAGGATAAAGATAGATAGTGAAAAAGTGAGCATGGTAATAATTGATCTCATGATATCTCCAGAAG
>VGWY01000263.1 GCA_016873575.1 Nitrospira sp.
GCTTTGATATGTAATTTCTAAATGCATTTCCTATCTGTTCATTCATAAATGTTTCAACTATATTCTGTGGAGGATGAACATTCATACTTGCCACTAATAGCCCTTCATGAGTATATTCAGTAATAGCTCCAACCGGACGGGCTGTATCATATTTAGGATATAAAATCCGAACTTCATATCCGCGCTTGTGAAGTTCCTGCGCAAAGTTGCTGACTGCTCAAAGCACAAGAGTGAAGGCATCTTTTCCCTGAATAAAGCACATCGCTCAGCCATCAATGCTTCCAGCGTATTCGGATTTCTAAAAGGAAGTTGTACGATAAAAGGCAGAATATCCTCTACTCGATAAAGTGAACTTGAAACCTCCAAAGGATATCCAAAATCGTATTCGGCATTTGTCCAGTTATATTTTTGAATACCTTTCCCGACAGGCTGGAAATCGGGCAGCCTCTGTGCTTTATCAAGCGGATAACAGTAAGTAGTATTTCTACCAAGCCTGATTGAGAAGCCGAGAGCATCAGGGTGTTTTTGGAGGCTTTCTATAATTTCAGAGAGGCTGAAATCCCTGACAAAGATATTGTCGTCAGTCAAAAAAAGCACATAGTCAGACGGAGCAAGTAAGGCAATGGTATCACTATAAAAATTCTGCTCACGAATGAATTGTAGAAATTCTGATTGTGCAAAATTGTTTTTTAACTGCTTATATTGGTTTTCATGGATAGTTGTTGATGTGGTAAAAAGCACACGAATTTGTGCTTGGTCTGCATCTTTGCAATGCAGGAAAAAGGAATGTAGGGTGGCTTCAAGCTGCAGTGCCCGTTCTTTGCTGAATAGTAAAGTTATACAATGCATTTGTGTATTGGTTGGGATAAAAGTCATTGTGCCAGCTTTGTCCATACCTGTACTAAAGAGCTAATTATTTCCTCTATAGTCTTCGTAGTTATTTTGCTATGAGTTTCAGGAACAAATACCTCTGTCTGAACATCTATCTTTTCAACAAAATCAAGTTTAGAAAAACCTTTAAGCAACAGAATAAGGAAATTGTTTACATCCACTGTCCTTTTATCTCTTCATAATGTTTTTTTAGCGTTTCAGCTTCTTCCCACTGCCAGTAATCCTTTTCTGTGCTGAAGGAATAGGCATCTTCTTTCAGAGTGCCTTCCTTAAAATGTTTTTTAAATTCTTCAAAATTCATACCCCATTTTTTTTGAAATTCATCGATTTTTTCTTGCAATGTTTTTAACTTCTGAAAAGATTTTATTTAGAGCATCATCTATATCTTTGGAATGTGTTGTTTTGACAAGAACCTCATCCAATTTCGGTGACATAACAGGCATTTAATAGCCTCCTTTAGAAATCCAGCCCTTATTAATTATAGCAAATCTATCAAATACCAGATACAGGCATTACACTCGCCCCCTTGATCCCTTGAATCCTTGAACCCTTATAGCATCGTCCTACCACTTGATTTGACCCTTTCCAGAAAACCTTCAGTTATTTTTCATCAGATATCTTTAATCCATCTCGCCCACTTCAGGTCTTTTTTGACCATATTATATAATCTTTCATCGGCTGTAATCATGGATATGCCCTCTTTCTCAGCTACAGCCAGATAACTGGCATCGTAAACGGAACAATTAAAAATTTCACAATAATGAAGGACCCTGGTGTAAATATTGGAGATATTTTTAAGCTTAATATCTAAATTTATAAATCCATCAATGGCAATAAGAAACTTCTCCTCTTTAACCCTTCCTTTTCTTTGGGCAATTACCAATCCATTAATTACCTCATATTCTAATAATGAAGGAGCAACTAAATCTATTTCGTCAGATATATATTTGTCTAATAAATCCAAAGCTTTGGGGCCGTGTTCTTCGTCCGGGAGATACCATTTAAGTACTACGCTTGCATCTATAACAACCTGTTTCAAGGTCTTTTCTCCAGTTGTTTCCTGGTTTCTTTATAAATCTCTTTAGCTGAAATACCTGTTTTCAAAAAGGCATCCCTTGCCTCCATAATTTTTTTATAACCCTCTGCCTTTTTGGAATGTTGATATTCTTCATAGGAGACAATTACCACTGCAGGTTTCCCCCTTTTTGTCACAATAAATTTTTCTTTATTCTTGATTGCGGTTTGAATCAAACGGCTAAAGCCTTTTTTCCCTTCAGCAACACTAATAGTTGTAATTTTCATGTGACCTCCTAAATAGTTATTAAATATAACTATATGATATAGTCAAAAAATTATTTTGTCAAGAAAGTAGCTATTGTGTGTTAGAATATTACAATTTGATGAATATATAGTGGAGGGATTTGTAGATGCGTACAGTGGAAGAACGAGTTGATAAGCTTGAACAGGTCTTGCAGGAGTATATTATTAATGTTGGAAATGCTCAGATGCGTACTGAGGCTGAGCTCAGAGAATTCAAGGATGAGATGAGGGCGTTCAAGGATGAGATGAGGGCGTTCAAGGACGAGATGAGACAGCAGAACAGGGAAATGAATCTTAAATGGGGAGAAATGGCTAAAAAACTCGGCACAATAACAGAAGACCTTGTAGCTCCGAGCATACCGAGGATAGTGAAGGAAGAGTTTAGTTTAGAGACAGAATTTCTTGGAATAAGAATGAAGAAAAGGTTTAAGGATGGAAGAGTAAAAGAATATGATGCTGTAGCAGCAGCAGAAGAGTATATTTTTGTTAATAGTACAAAAAGCACTTTGGAAAGTGCAGATGTAAAGGATTTTATAAAAGATATTCAGGTATTCAGGGAGTTCTTTCCAGAATATAAAGGGAAGAAAATAATAGGCATATTGGCAAGTCTCTATGTAGAAGAAAATGTTATAAAATTTGCAGAGAAGGCGGGATTTATGGTACTCTCTGTGGGTGATAGATTGATGGAGGTAAAAAACACCAGAGGCTTTAAGCCAAAAGAGTGGTAGTCCCCTTGAATCCTTGACTCTTTGAATCCTTGACCCCTTGATTGAACTCAATCTCCTAATCTCTTTTTCTCTATAATTCCTCTATAAATCCCTTGCAGTTCCTTTGCATCC
>VGWY01000264.1 GCA_016873575.1 Nitrospira sp.
AGTATTATTGCCTTGCGTTGTTGTTTCCTCAGTAACCGTTGGGAAGATTTCTGGGAGTATCGGGCTTATGCCTAAAAGCAGTACCAATATTTTTGTCGCACACCCATTAAAAGGCGATTGGTATTACGAGATGCAGTTTTTGGGTTATAATTACAGAATGACCGATATTCAAGCAGCCCTTGGCATATCGCAGTTGACAAAACTCGATTTCTTTGTCGACAGAAGAAGACAAATAGCTGACCTCTATAACAAAGCTTTCAAAGAAAATCCTTATTTTGATATCCCGGTCGAAAAAGACTATGCCTGTTCGTCGTACCATCTTTATCCGATAAGAATAAAAGATAAGTATAAGGATAAGAAAAGAGAGATATTCTCGAAATTGAGAGAAAAAGGACTCGGCGTTCAGGTACATTACATAACATACCTGTATACTGGCATCCATACTATAAAAAAATGGGATACAAAAAAGAATTATGCCCTGTAGCAGAAAATTTTTACCATAGAGAGATCAGCATTCCGATTTATCCATCAATGAAAGACGAAGATGTGAGATTTGTGATAGAAAAAGTAAAGCAGGTATTTAATGAACTTGCAAAAACCTGAAGTATTGATGTCATTTACTTTCCAAATGCCACAAAAGACAGACCCCGATAGTATGCCTCTTGTTTATGTTATAATTATAAAAAATGGAGGAAACTTCGATGGGACATAAAATTGCAGAAGCCATTATAGAAAATGGACAGATAAAATATGTTAATAAAAAATTGCCTATTGGAAGGATAAAGGTTCATCTCATTTACGATGCTGTTGAAGAAACTGCTCCAGAAATTGAGGTAGCGAATATGGTTAGGGAAACATCAGGGATTTACAAAGATATAGATGTAGAAGCTGAGTCGAGGAAATTAAGAACGAGTTGGGAACGGGGTGTTCACAACTAATTATCTGATAGATACTAACATTCTCATATACCACACGAAGGGTTCTCAGGACACTGTGGATTTTATCAGCCATCTTATTGCTCAGCGCTCCTTTTATATTTCTATTCTTACAAAAATCGAATTTCTCGGATGGCATAAGCATACACCTGATGGCTTTCAAAAATGCAAACAACTGATAGAATTCGCAACTGTCTATCCTATAGATGAAGACATTGCTAATAAAGCTATCGAGATAAAAAGAAAAACAAATATTAAACTTGCAGATGCGGTTATAGCTGCAACAGCCCTTTTAAATAATTTGAAACTGGCAACGAGAAATGTGGATGATTTTAAAGGGGTGAGAGAATTGGAGGTTATAAATCCTTTTAAATAACTACGTCGATCATCAGTTTGCTTGTTTAATAGCTTGTTCGCTTTTCAGCCTTGTTATCAAAATTTAGGATATAAAAAGGGTCTATGTCCTGTAGCAGAAGATTTTTACAAGAGAGAAATAAGCATCCCCTTGTATCAATCTATGAGTAATGGAGAGTGCAAATATTTGCTTGACACGATTTTTAAAGTATTCAAGGAAGGGAAAGACTGCAGGCTCCTGACATCAGGATAACACTTGATACAGAAGAAGATTATGCCTTGCTTTGTGCTGTTTTTGATTACCTCTATCCTCGAAATAAGTTTTTTGGCATAGAAGATATAATCGAGCTATTTAAGAAGAAACCCTGGCTTAAGCTCATTAATAAGAAAATTATACAAAAGAAAATATTTGATTCTTTAGAAGAAGAGATTCGTGAGGCTATTACTCTATGTGATTTGCAAGGTTTAAAGAGAGTAAAGGAGTTTTTGGAACAACAATTAAATGAAGGTTTTCATAATAACTGAAGGAAGCAGGGATATAGGTTTTGGGCATATTACAAGATGCATGTCTTTATATCAAGCTTTTGAAAAAAATATTGTGACCACCCAAAACAACATGTGTATACCCGTCAGTATTATTGCAAAAATACTTTGTAATTTTGCATTTTAATTGATAAACTAATTTCTATGGATTATCTTCAAAGAAGCATTGCAAATGTCCTGCTATCGCGAATAAATAATGAACAGATGGTAGTTATAACTGGGGCGCGTCAGACAGGAAAGACTACCTTATGTGAAAATCTTCTTCCAGGACTGTTAAACCTTCCATTTACATATATCTCTTTTGATGACCCTGATGAAAGATTAAGATTTCATCATTCTGCCATTGCCATTTTAGAATCTTTTGAAACCCCGCTTATTATTCTGGATGAGGTACAAAAGTTACCCTCTCTATTCGACCCGTTAAAATATGTTTTGGATAAACAGAATAAATCAGGACATAAAAAGATTTTTATTCTTACAGGTTCGTCACAATTACTTCTCATGAAAAATATTAAAGAAACTCTTGCAGGCAGGGTTGCCCTCTTTAATATGTATCCGTTTTCTCTTTCTGAAGTATTAGGAATTGGTTCTTTGCCATTCATGACAAAAATCTGGCGAGAGAAGACATTAAGGGATAGTGATTTGAAAGTATTTAATACTGTCTCGCTTGAGGTAATACGCAACGCCACACGTATTCGAAATGAACACCAATCATGGGGTGGATATCCACCTGTATGGAGCAGAAAATCAGAAGTTGAAAAAATCAATTGGTTAAAAGATTACCGCAAGACATATTTGGAGAGAGATATTTCTGATGTCGGACAGGTAGCAAATATAGATAATTTTGCTATTGCACAAAAGATACTTTGCGCCAGAACAGGTCAGATTTTTACCATCAGCGAAGTAGCGAGAGATCTGTCTTTGGCTGTAAATACAATAAAAAGGTATTTGAATTTGCTCTCCATGTCTTTTCAATGCTATTTACTTCATCCCTATTACGAAAACATCGGTAGACGATTTATCAAAAGCCCGAAGATATTCTTCCCCGATGTAGGATTAAATAGGATTATATTAGGTGATACAAAAGTCAGTTCAGGGTCATTATATGAAACATGGATCTTTTCTGAACTTATAAAATGGAAACAATTACAACCTGTAGAGCCTGATATATTCTTTTATCGCACTTCAGGAG
>VGWY01000265.1 GCA_016873575.1 Nitrospira sp.
CCTTGGACCGGAGAAGAGGTAGGCGTGTGCGATCTTCCCCTGTTCTATCGAATTTTTGAGGATGCGTATGATGGATTCCTGGCCAATGAGGTCATCAAACCCCTGAGGTCTCCATTTTCTTGCTAAGACTAAATAGCCCATTTCTTCTTTCTGCAGCCCGCGAGCGGCTACCTGCGGCACACAGATAAAATGCTTACCGCTGCTTCCTTCCGGACCTGACGGGGTTCACATCGTCTGTTGCGCAGGGCCGTTCACGGACTGCAGAAAGAAGAACTGGCGGAGAGAGAGGGATTTGAACCCCCGGTAAGGCTTTTAAACCCCACACACGATTTCCAGTCGTGCCCCTTCAGCCTCTCGGGCATCTCTCCACGATCTCTTGACCCTTTTTCATTCAAGCCACAGAGAACACAGAGAATATAAATGAGAACTGAGAAGAAGAAATAAGAAGTATTTTTGTCAACTTCTCGAAGTTCTTAGTCCCTCGTTCTTAGTTATTGAACTCTTTCTGTGGCGAGACTTTTGCAAGAGTCTCTCCTATTAAGATTAATGAAAAGGCAGTCATAAAATCAAGGTTGGTTCGAGTTAGTATCCTCTCCCTTTCAGAGCTATAGTAATATAACACCCAAATTCAGAAAGAATTTATCAACTCTGCTAATATTATCTTTATGGACATCGTTACTGCAAAGGGATTGACAAAGGATTATGGCTCTCTGAGAGCAGTGGATAACGTAGACTTTGAAATCGTGAAGGCCGAATGTTTCGGGTTCCTCGGGCCAAACGGTGCGGGCAAGACAACGGTCATGCGCATTATTTATTGCTTTATGCCGCCTACGTCAGGTGAGGTCAAGGTATTTGATATGGATGTGACTGAAGAACCAAGTTCTATAAAATCACGAATAGGGGTTATGCCGCAGGATGACAATCTTGATCCTGATCTTTCGGTATTGGAAAACCTCATTGTATATGCAAGGTATTTTGATATCTCAAAGAAAGATTCTCTGCCGCTTGCAGGAGAGCTCCTCGAATTTGTCGGGTTAAAGGAAAAGGCCAACATAAACATAAGGAATCTCTCGGGAGGAATGAAGCGAAGGCTCATCCTTGCGAGGGCATTGATAAACAATCCAGAGCTCTTGATTCTTGATGAACCGACAACCGGTCTTGATCCTCACAGCAGACGCTCTGTATGGGAAAAGCTGAATTACCTGAAATCCAAAAACACCACCCTCTTGCTGACTACTCATTATATGGAAGAGGCAGAGATACTTTGTGACAGGGTGGCAATTATGGATTCAGGCAAGATTGTAACCATCGATACCCCACAGAGGCTGATGAATCTGCATGGAGGAACTCTTGAAGATGTTTATTTAAAACTGACAGGGAAAAGCCTTAGAGGTCAGATATGAAAATTAAACGTGCATTCAGGGTATGGCAGAGGAATTTCACGGTTTATACAAAATTGTATAAATCGAGCATAGCACTGAATTTTGTTGAGCCAATTCTCTATCTTGCAGCCCTGGGGCTTGGACTTGGTGCATTTGTAAAAGAAATCGATGGCACTCCTTACATAAAATTTATAGCCCCTGGCATCATTGCATCGTCATCCATGTTTGCAGCAATCTATGAATGCACATATGGAACATATGTCAGAATGACATATCAGAAGACCTTTGATGCAATCCTTGCAACCCCTGTTAACCTCGACGACCTCGTGGCAGGCGAACTTATATGGGGAGCTACAAAGAGTCTTTTGTATGGAGCCATTATTATTATCGTGATATCCATTTTTGGTCTGGTGGATTCACCATTGATAATACTTACAATCCCCTTACTTTTCATGTCAGGGTTCATCTTCGCAGAGATATCTGTTATCTTTACTGCTATCATTCCCGGCATAGATTCCTTTAATTATTTCTATACATTGTTTATGACCCCGATGTTCCTTTTCTCAGGAATCTTTTTCCCCCTGGACAATCTTCCTCCTGTTGTCTCAAAGATAGCCTTTTTTATACCACTTTATCATCTCGTGAATATTTGTAGAGGATTATCATCAGGAAGATTAGCTATCTGCACATGGGATATGGTATGGATTTTTACTGTCGTTATTATACTTGCTCCCTATCCCTTCAGACTTATGCGGAAAAAGATCATCCTTTCTTAAATAATTTTTCCCGACACCCCCATTGACAAATAATCTATAATTTTGGTTATTATATTAAATTTGGTTAAATTTCCCGATGTGCGTTAAGCCCGCACCGGATGTACCAATCCAGTCAAGGATAATCGATAAGGAAATTGTGTGCCTGGTGAATGCATAAGGAAATGTATGATGGTTTACTTACTGACTTGAAAAACTGAAAGGAGGGAGAACTATGGCAGAAAAAGGAAAATCAAAAACTGATGTCAGTGCAAGGGCAGATTCAAAAAACAGACAGCAGGTCTGTAGCTTCTGCGGCAATAAGGTTGAGGTCGTCCTGGCCGTTTCACCATCAGGGAAGAAAAGAATAAAACGCATGTGCTGCGAAGGCTAATCGAATTGTCTCCTGTGGCAAGGCTTAACTCCTTGCCGCAGGAGACAGTGCAATATATTAATGGAAGCCCCGAATTTTAGTCGGAGAGCTTCACATGAATGAATCTGCTTAATATTTAATCTTCAGCGTCAATGCTCCCTATAAAGCTCCTCCTTTTGAATCAGCCTCTGCTTCTGGTGTGTTCCGGTAGAAGACAGGCTTGAGATTAAATAAAGCACACCCGTAAGAAGCAGGGCAAGCAAACAGATGGCAAGGAAAAGTTTGGGCTTCCGGAAGAGTAGAAAAATGAGTAATGCTCCTACAAGGATGGCAATGTAAATATTGTTCTCAATAAAAGGGATAAGGATGTTTTTTATCGTTTCTAAGAAATCCATACATTAATAATATTATAACCTAAAAAAGGCGATTCACCACAGAGGACACAGAGAAAGGCACTGATAAATATAAGAGAAAAAGAAATTTCTCTGTGCACTCATTGAGTGAGGACAATAAA
>VGWY01000266.1 GCA_016873575.1 Nitrospira sp.
GCAGAGGAGAAAGTCCGTAAACTGTCTCGTGCTGTTGAACAAAGCTCAAGCCTTATTATGATTACAGACACCCATGGAATCATTGAATACATTAATCCAATGTTTATAAAGGTAACAGGTTATTCACCTGAAGAGATTATCGGTAAAAACGCAACAGAGTTAGGCATGCAATCCTCTGCCCAACAAAAACAAATGTGGGAAACGATTATCACCGGTAGCATATGGCGCGGAGAATTTTACAATAGCAAAAAGAATGGTGAGTTTTATTGGGAGGCTGCTTCTATATCCCCTGTCAGAAACGAAGAAGGAATCATTACTCACTTCATTAAGGTTGCAGAAGACATAACCAATAAAAAGAAGATGGAGGATGAGATTAAAAAGAGGGTGAAGGAGCTTGAGGAGTTCTATCAGTTGGCTATTGGGAGAGAGTTGAGGATGATAGAACTGAAGAATGAAATAGAGGAATTGAAGGGAGAACTTTCAAAATATAAAAAATAGCGATAAGCTTAAAAATAGCCCACCTTGTCATGCCATATTCCTTTATGGTAATCTTCATCACAAAACAGATTAATACGGACAACTAAATGCTTAAGAACGACCGCTGGATAAGGGAGATGGCGACAAAGGGTATGATAGAGCCTTTTGCCGAAAAGCAGGTGAAGAAAGGTGTCATATCATATGGTGTTAGCTCATATGGATATGACATGAGGATTTCTGACGAGTTTAAGATATTCACAAATGTCAACAATACTGTTATTGATCCAAAGGGTTTAGATACAAAAAGTTTTATTGATTTCAAGGGTAATACATGCATAATCCCACCGAATTCCTATGTCCTTGGACGATCGGTGGAATATTTCAGGATTCCAAGAGAGGTTCTTGTGATATGTCTTGGAAAATCAACCTATGCAAGATGCGGAATAGTTATTAATGTCACACCACTTGAACCAGAATGGGAAGGCTTTGTTACAATAGAGATATCGAATACAGCGCCATTACCAGCAAAGATATATGCTAATGAAGGGATCGCACAGTTGATTTTCATTGAAGGGGCTGAGATATGTGAAAAATCCTATGCTGATAAGGCAGGTAAGTACCAGGCACAGAAGGGGATAACATTAGCCAAAATAAAGTGATAGAGAAAAATGGCAGCAACTGAAAAATTAATACTTGCCCTTGATGTAGCAGAACATAGTCATGCGTTAAAAATTGTAGATAATTTAAAGGATTACATAGGAATATTTAAAGTAGGACTTGAAGTATTTACATACTCTGGACCAAAGATCGTTGAAGAAATAAAAAACAGAGGGAAAAAGGTCTTTCTCGACCTCAAATTCCATGACATCCCAAATACTGTAACAAAAGCGGCAATTGCTGCAACAAGACTTGGAGTATACATGTTCAATATTCACACCTCGGGTGGTTTGGAGATGATGAAGAGGTGCAGGGATAGTGTTGTAGAGCTATGCCTGAAAGAGAACATAGAAAGGCCAAAGATTTTAGGTGTTACCGTTCTTACAAGTCTCTCAAGGGAGATTCTCAGGGATGAACTTGGAATCCAGTATAGTATGAAAACTCATGTGAGGCACCTTTCAGCACTTGCCCTGAAAGCAGGTCTCGATGGTGTTGTAACCTCTGCAAGAGAAGCTGTAACAGTAAGGGAACATTGTGGGAAAGGGTTTCTTATCGTAACACCCGGGATTAGACCTTCATGGACTCCTCCTGATGACCAGAAGAGGACTATGACGCCCAAAGAGGCTATCAGAGCAGGTAGCGATTATCTTGTTATGGGGAGGGGGATACTCAACCATGCTGACCCTGTGAAGGCAATTGAGCTGATAAACCTTGAGATACTTGCTGCTTAATTTACCAAGCTTTTTTTGTACCAAGTGTTATGCTATATTATATGCAAAATATTAAGGAGTAATTTATGTCAAAAACTTCACATGATTATGAAAGGGTGACCATATCCTTACCTTCTGAGATTTCAAGGGATATTGATGAAATGAAGAAGGAATTGAACATATCAAAATCTGAACTTTTCAAAACAGCCTTTGAGATATTCTTAAGGGAACATAGAAAGCAGAAGATTCGTAAGATAGCCGAAAGAATGACCAAAGATTATGAGACTGACAAAGAATTAACCGCTTTTACTGCTCTTGATAGTGAAGATTTCAGATGAAACAGAGAGACATATGGCTGATCAATCTTGAGCCCGGTAAAGGAGCTGAGATTAAGAAAACAAGACCATGTATTATTTTAAACGATGACAGTATGGGTATTCTTCCCTTAAAAGTAGTGGCCCCTATTACCGATTTCAAAGAAAAGTATGAAAATGTTCCATGGATGGTAAAACTCGTGCCCGATAATATAAATAATCTTAAAAAAACTTCAGTAATAGACACATTCCAAATAAGATCTGTGTCTGAAGAACGTTTAATAAGAAAAATCGGGGAAATAGGGGAAGAAGAACTAAAGAAAGTAATGCTGGCAATCCAGATTGTATTTGGAATGTGATTACTCCTTCCAAAAAAATTTTTTTAGATATCATAAAAACCGATAAAGTCCCTCCACTTCATATGGAGATACCATACTATTCTCCGTCTTTTTTTTATGAATGTTTCGCCTCTACTGATAGTTTTCTCCTCGAAAGTATAAAAGGTCCCTATAAAATTGCAAGGTATTCCTTTGTTGGGTTTGATCCGTATCTGATATTCAAAATAAAAAACGGGATTATAGAAATAGAAAATATTAAGTGTAATCCTCCCATACCTTCTTCAACCCCTCTTTATCCCCCCTTACTAAGGGGGGAATTAAAGGGGGGTGTGAATAATCCTCTGAAATTACTGAAAGAAGTCGTCTGTTCACATAAACAAATGCCTTTTGAAAGTCTTCCCCTTTTTCAGGGAGGCGCTGTAGGGATTCTGAGTTATGATTTTGTCCAGTATCTTGAACGAGTGCCAAAAAATACTGTTGATGATCTTAATTTACCTGATGC
>VGWY01000267.1 GCA_016873575.1 Nitrospira sp.
CTTTTGGTAAAGTCGATTTTGTGAAATATATCACTTCAACACCCATTATGAGAGCTTATCAGCTAAAATATAAAAACCGGACATTTCTAAATTGGTAACAATAGGACATTTCTAAATTGGCGTAACATTGAGGAACCCGTTCCGAAAAAAAGAGGCTATATAGTAGAATACCACTGAAAAAACATATCAATGAAAGGAGTGTATGATGAAAAGATTGTTTGTATTTAGTGTGGCTATGATGCTATTTATTACTGCAAATGTATTTGCTCAGAATCCTGATTCCATCGTCGGTGAATGGTTTACAGATGAGGGGAAATCTATTGTAGAGGTCTATAAATGCAGTGAATTTTATTGCGGCAAGATAGTATGGCTCAAGAATCCTAAAAACGAAGGCAGAACGACAGTCTGGACAAAGAAACAATAAAAAATATTCTTCCGAGATCATGATCCAATACCAAAAGATATTCGTTGCAATATTCCTTTGTTCATTTTCGAGTCTTGCATATGAGATAACCCTTACGAGGATATTTTCTATCTCCCTCTGGTACCACTTCGCCTTTATGATAATAAGCATTGCGATGCTCGGCATTGGTGCAAGTGGTACATTGCTTTCCTTGTTTCCAAAACTCAAAAACTTGTCCAATATCGGTATCTATTGTTTTCTGTTAGGAGTTTGCATATCCCTGAGTTATCTCGTATCAAATCAGATACCCTTTGACCCTGTAAGGCTTTCGTGGGATAAAGCACAGGTACTCTCTATCGGTCTTTACTACATAATACTTTCCATACCCTTCTTCTTTGCAGGATTAGTCATTGCTACAGCATTCTCTTCCATGAGTGAAAAGTCCGGTCTGCTTTACGGTGCAGATCTCCTTGGAGCAGGGATAGGCTCTATGGGAATTTTGTATTTCATGAGTATTCAAGGACCGGATACGTCTGTATTTATCCTTTCTTCGATTTCTCTCTTAGCATCATTCATGATCAGTGGGAAAAAGCTAAGGGTAGTTTCCTTGATAATAATCTTGGTTAACCTTTGTATTCTGTTTTTTCAACCTATGTTTATGAATCTCAGAATGTCACCATACAAAGGGCTCCAGACAGCATTGAAATATCCCGGTGCTGAATATCTAAAAACATATTATAGCCCTTTCTCAAGGATTGATACATTCAAAAGTCCTGCTGTCCGTTTTGCACCAGGATTGAGCCTCAGGTATCTTGATATGCTTCCTGAACAGATTGGATTTTCGATAGACGGAGGTGAGATTAATGCAATAACAAAATCCCTTTCATCTGCCACAAGTTTTCTTAGGTATCTACCATCTGCCCTCCCTTATGAGATACGAACTCCCCCTTCACCCCCCTTTAATTCCCCCCTTATTAAGGGGGGATACAGAAGGGGCCAAGGGGGGATGGGGGGATTAGAGGATGTGTTAATCCTTGATCCAAAAGGAGGTCTTCAGGTCCTTGTTGCTGAATATTATGGTTCAAAAAATATCCACAAGGTTGAGTCCAATCCACTCTTATTAAAAATCATCAGAGATGAATTGAAAGACTTCTCCGGTGGCATATACACTGAAAATACATGGTCTGGACTTGGGAGGTCATGGCTTAAACCAGTTCAAGAGAAATTTGATATTATTGACATCTCTTTGATGGGCAGTGTCCCTTCTGGTTCTTTTGGAATATCAGAGGACTACAGATTTACTGTTGAGGCATTCAAGGAATATATTGGACATCTGAAACAAGACGGACTGTTAAGCATAAACCTCTTTATATTACCACCGCCAAGGATAGAATTAAGATTGATAAATACTCTTATTGCTTCAATGGAAGAACTTGACATAAAAGATATTGAAAAACAGGTTGCAGCTATTCGTAGCTGGGGAAGCATATGTATACTCGTAAAAAGATCACCTTTTACCCTTCATGATAGAGAGGTAATCAAGGAATTTTCCAAAGACAGGCGGTTTGATTTAATACATTATCCTGGCATAAGAGAAGATGAGAGCAATATCTATGTTCGGATGCCTTCAAATGAATATTTCACTGCTTTTAAGACTCTCCTGAACACTGAAATACGAACACAATTTATACATGAGTATATCTTTGATATTAATCCAGTGCGTGATAACAGTCCTTTTTTCTATTATTATCTCAAGCTTAAAAACATTAATGAGACTTACAAGATTATGGGAGAGAAGTGGCAATATTTTATTGAGGAAGGATACATCCTTCCCGTGGTCTTCATACAAGTTCTGTTTCTAAGCCTCATACTTATACTATTACCAGCTTTTTCGTCTAATCCCCCCTTACCCCCCTTTAGTAAAGGGGGGATGGAGGGATTATCAGGAAAAAAGTTCCTTCCCTACTTTGCCTTTCTCGGTATTGGCTTTATGTTTGTGGAGGTATCATTTATACAGAAAATGATACTTCCACTCGAAACCCCATCTTATGCAGTTGCGACCGTTCTTACATCAATACTGATAAGTTCAGGTATCGGGAGTCTATTAAGTTACAGGATTTCAAATCTGAGAAGTCCTTTCGTTATGCTTGTGCTTTCATTCCTTATTATTGCTTACAGTATACTTATTCCAACAATCTCGGATTTTCTTTCTCCCCATGTGATGCCAGTTAAGATCATTTCAATATTCTTCATCCTTATGCCTGTTGGCATTCTTATGGGTATCCCCTTCCCTACAGGTCTGAAAATCCTCGGAGAAAAAAATAAGTCGTTAATCCCCTGGGCATGGGCAATTAATGGTTGCCTCTCTGTCCTCACACCAATTCTGACTGTCATGTTAGCAATGACAATGGGATTTAAGGCAGTTCTGTGGTTGGGTGCACTGGCATATCTGATGGCATTTCTTACGTTGAAGAGACTTTAGAAATCTATCACTTTCTCTTTCGCACCTCTCCAATCATTGGCACAAAGGCTACTCCTCCCATCTGCA
>VGWY01000268.1 GCA_016873575.1 Nitrospira sp.
TCAAAGATAAGTCTGCAGAACTGAAGGAAATAAGCGAGTTATTAAAAACAGACAAGGCATATACAAGGGTAGAAAAACTTGTTTCTGACATAAGGATACTTGAAAAAGAGATAGAGACGATAAAAGGCAAGACTGCTGCTAAAGACTCGATGTCCATTCTTAAACATGTTAAAAAGATAAACGGAATAACTGTCTTATCCCACAGAATAGATGGTATTGAATTGAAAGACCTGAGGATTCTCGCTGACAATCTGCGGGATAGGGTTGGCTCTGGAATAATATTTATTGCTTCAACAAAAGATGGACAGGCATCAATGGTTGCAATGGTTACAAAAGACCTGACAGAAAGATTCAACGCAGGCAAGATTCTTAAAGAGGTTGCTGCTATAGCAGGTGGAAGCGGTGGCGGCAAACCTGAGATGGCACAGGGCGGCACAAAAGACATAGAAAAACTGGATACAGCGATTGAATCGGTTTATGAGATAGTTCAGAAACAAACTAAAAGTTGAATTTTACCTATCAGATAGTAGAGGATAATCTTACCCCTTCACTTCCTGTAATCCACATATATGACATACTGATCAAAAGTGAATGTTATATAAATTAGTCATTTAGATAAAAACGAAAGGAGACATTTATGAGTCTAATAAAAATCATGCCGTGTCTTGATATGAAAGATGGGAGGGTAGTCAAAGGCATAAATTTTGTCAATTTGAGAGATGCTGGCGATCCTGTAGAAAATGCTGCTTTTTATCAAAAAGAAGGAGCTGATGAGTTAGCAATGCTGGATATAGCAGCAACAGTAGAAAATCGGAGGACAAGATTGGAATGGGTTAAAAATGTCTCATCAGTTATCAATATTCCTTTGACAGTAGGGGGCGGT
Organism: Nitrospira sp.; assembly: GCA_016873575.1. Classification (GTDB taxonomy): domain Bacteria; phylum Nitrospirota; class Thermodesulfovibrionia; order Thermodesulfovibrionales; family SM23-35; genus VGWY01. The sequence continues at coordinate 884 of VGWY01000268.1, forward strand.
ATTTCAACTATTGAAGACATTGAACTTGTATTAGGATCAGGTGCTGATAAAATTTCAATGAACAGTGCTGCTGTCAAGAACCCGGAACTGGTCAAACAGGCAGCTAAAGCTTATGGTTCAGAAAGAATAACGGTTGCTGTTGATGCCAGAAGGAACAAAAACATGCCTTCCGGATTTGAATTAGTTGTTTCAGGAGGAACGAAACCTGTAGGCAAAGATGCAATAGCATGGGCAAAACAATGTCAGGATTTAGGAGCCGGGGTAATCCTTCCGACAAGTATGGATGGCGATGGAACCCAAGCTGGATATGATTTAGAGTTCACAAAAGCTATCTCTGATGCTGTTGATTTACCGGTAGTAGCTTCAGGTGGTGCTGGAAAGTTGGAGCATTTTTTTGAGGCAGTTACACAAGGAGGCGCGGAGATTCTGTTAGCTGCTTCTGTATTTCATTATCGCATTTTCAGCATCAAAGAAGTTAAAGAATATTTAAAGCAAAAAGGCTTAAAGGTCAATCTATAATAATTCTTCAGATGTAATTAAGTGAGGGACTTGTCCATTTCACCTGCTTCCGTCGCTGATTTCTTCATCTACTACGTAAGCACGATGATTTTTTGGGGATGCGACTAACACCTACGAGCAAACGTCACGAAGGTATTTAAATAGCTGAGGATTATCAGGAGAAGTAACGTTAGAACTCACTATCTCCGAGGAGACACCCAGTTTTGCGGCAGCTATCTCGGAGTCCAATGCAGTGACTTATTCTGCGTCCTTGCCTACATACTATTTCTTCAGTTTCTTGAAAAGATACACTCGGAGCGGGCACTGGCATAAGTAAGCGTGTCCGAAAGAAAGCGCAAACGAACACGCCCAGGGGTTCTCCTCAAGACATTTGAGAAACTTTTCATGTCCGAAGTCCGTTGCACTGCAGAGATGCTCAAAGCCACTTTCAGCACATTTGAAGTCCTTCGGGCATTTCATCCCATTCATTATCTCTTCAATCTTCTTCCTGTCTTCGACTTTCACAACTTACTCCTTATTACTATGATATAGCAAGTTGGTATAACATAGCAAAATTTTCCTTATTGATTTTCGAGAGTACTTAATAGCCCTCAGACCGATACTACCCACGCCTATTTCAGGAAGTAAAAAACCGGTGTAAGGAGATCACGCAAGGCGTTTCTTTCGCGATGGGGTATACTTTGACGGAGCTACAGGGCGTGATGGAGAGAGATATTTCAGTTTTGTCACGCTTGTCGAACAACGCTGAGACTGCAGAATGTCAAAAGGTGCTTCGACAAGTGAAGGAAAAGATAATTGTAATCGAAAGGCTGACCGTTTAACTGTTTTATAGGGGAATTCGGCTTAAGACCTTTCGTTATTCGATATACTGTATAGTAACTTTGAAGTTAATATGTGAATGGTCAGAGGGAAGGCTACTTCCGTCACAAACAAGCTCACCTTTCCCCGAATTCTGATGATTTTCAATCATCATGGTAATAACCTGGTCTAAATCAAATCCGCCGTCAACACAGTTTTTACTCAAGCATTCAATATTAAAATATGCATGACTGTTGGGCCAAAAATTACAAGTACGTACTATGAGAACGGGGTTTATTCCTTTATGGTAGTTTGTCATATTAATAACAATACTTGAAACTTTAGGGAAGTGTTCAGAAATAAGACCTGTTTCAAGTATTCGTTGCTTTTTTTCCATCTTTGCAACATTCTTTTCATGGTTCGTCATGTTTTCCTTTCAAAATACAAGTTCCCCCTGATGTGCAGGGGGAACTTTTTCAATCAATTAAAGTTTAACTACATTGATTGCTTTGGGACCTTTTGGGCCCTTCTCGGTATCAAAGCTGACCTTATCACCCTCGGCAAGGGTCTTAAAACCATTGCCCTGGATGGACGTATGGTGGACAAAGACATCACTGCCGTCTTCACTGGTAATGAAGCCAAAACCTTTGCTGTCGTTGAACCATTTCACAGTTCCTTGTGTCATTTTGTTTACCTCCTTATCTGTAGACTCAAATCTCAGAAGGCCTCAGTAAAAAAGGCCACA
>VGWY01000269.1 GCA_016873575.1 Nitrospira sp.
TTGAGACTCTCAAATCCCAGGGTAAGGCAAGGTGCTTCACTTAGACCTCCATATTCTATGCGTATGAGAACACATAAAAAAAGTACTTGACTAAAATAAACCAGGGGTTAGGGGAGATTTTATGGATAATAAATAGAAACATTTTTCTTAAAATCCCCCTTCATCCCCCTTTGCCAAAGGGGGAGCATATGTTATTTTCATGTTCCTTTGTGAGCCCAAAGGCTCGTGTCGATTCCTGCGAAAGTAGGAATCCAGACAAACTGTTGATATTACTGGATTCCCGATCGAGTCGGGAATGACGGCCTATTTTCGGGTCAATGACGACTTGATTGTATTGCCAAATTTTTAGCGGACAATAGTGATTCGGAAATTTAAAGCTAAAAAGAGCAGAAAACATGGTCCAATCAGACCGGATGGAATTGAGAAAATTTATAGCTTCTGAGATTGTTTTCGGCAAAGGGGTTTTAAGGAAAGCATATGAAAAAGCGTTCTAAGAAGACAAAGGACAAAATCTCACTGAGAGACAAAATCATAGGACTTGGAGAGATATCTGTCAGGAAAAGCTATTATCCACAACTGAAGGAAGAGATAAAACAGTTAGAAGAGGCAAAGGAAAAAATCAACAACATTATTGAAAGTATTTCTGATGCTTTTGTTTCCCTTGATACTGACTGGCGCTATACCTATGTAAATAAAAAGGCTGGCGAGATATTCGGCAGGAGGCCTGAAGACCTTATCGGCAAACATATCTGGACAGAATTCCCTGAAGGTATAGACCAGCCATTTTATAAGGCATACTACAAAGCCGTTGAGGAACAGAAATTTGTACAAATAGAAGAATATTATCCTCCGTATGACCGCTGGTTTGAAAATCGAATCCATCCATCTAAAGAAGGACTTTCAATATTTTTTACAGACATCACTGAGCGCAAGCGGGTGGAGGAAAAAATGCGTTTATCTGAAGAGCGATTCTCAAATGCCTTCCACGTAAGTCCTGCCGGGATGACGATAACCCGTGTCGCAGACGGGAAATTCATTGACGTCAACGAATCCTTTCTTAGAATGTTTGAATTCAGCCGCGAAGAAGCGATTGGACATACGTCAACAGAGTTGAAAATGCTCAGTCCCCAGGAGCGCGGCAAACTGATACAATCGCAACTTGAGTCGGAAGGGTTGCGTGATTTCGAACTCGAGGCGCGGTCAAAATCAGGCAGGATCATAAATATCCTGTTCTCCTCAAAGCCAATGGAGTTGGAAGGCGAAACCTGCCACATTACGACCATGATTGACATCACAGAGCGCAAGAAGGCGGAAGAAGCGTTGCGGTACTATAAAATACTTTTAGAAGAAACGGGCAGGATTGCAAAAGTAGGGGGTTGGGAGTTTGATCCAGTTAGTCTTAAGGGAACATGGACAGATGAGGTAGCCCGAATTCATGACCTTGACCCGGAGATGGAAACAAATGTGGAATTAGGTCTGAGCTTTTATCAAAGTGAATCCCGCACCAAAATCGAAACAGCGGTTAAGGAAGCGATTGAACTTGGGAAACCTTACGACCTGGAACTTGAACTCATTACAGCTAAAGGAAATCACAAATGGGTCAGAACCATTGGTCATCCAGTTATCGAAAATGGGAAGGTCATAAAAGTACGTGGTTCTTTTCAGGATGTCACTGACAGCAAGAAGGTGGAAGAGGAGTTGCGAAAATATCGTGAACACCTTGAAGATTTGATAAAAGAGCGGACGGCTGAACTTGAACAGGCAAATATTAAACTTAAGGAATTTGACCGTCTGAAATCCATGTTTATTGCCTCAATGAGCCATGAATTAAGAACACCACTAAACTCAATCATTGGATTCACAGGCATTATCCTTCAGGGGATGGTTGGTGAGATAAGCAAAGAACAGAGAGACATGCTTCAGCGGTCATATAGCTCTGCAAAACACCTCCTTTCACTCATCTCTGATGTAATAGATATCTCAAAGATAGAGACCGGTAAGATTGAACCAAATATAGAAGAATTCCTGCTTAATGATGTGGTCAATGAGGCAATATCAGATTTAAAAACAGAGATAGAAAGGAAAGGACTTTCTCTTGAGGTCAGCATACCTGAAAATCTTAAACTGAAGACAGACAGGAGAAGACTCCTTCAGTGCATCCTTAACTATCTGAGCAATGCAGTTAAGTTCACGGAGAAAGGCTCCGTGCGGATAACCGCACGGAGAGTTCGGAGTTAGGAGTTCGGAGTTGGGAGAATTAAAGAAAGTTAGGAGTTCGGAGTTGGGAGATCTTAAAAGCAGTTCGGAGACAGGAGTTATTAGTTCTGAACTTTCAAGAATGCTCAATGGATTAATGAAATCTTTGAAACATGAGGAGATGTCATGATTGGGAAAGACTCCAAACTACGAACTTTGAACTCCGAACTCAATGATTTCGACTATGTCGAAATTATTGTTGAGGATACAGGCATTGGAATCAAGGAAGAAGATATACCGAAACTTTTTGAGTCATTTGTCAGGCTGGAATCTCCATTAAAGATTGGGACACTGGGGACAGGATTGGGATTATATCTGACAAAGAAACTTGTAACAGAGGTGCTGAAAGGTGAAGTTTCAGTAAAAAGCAAGTATGGGGAAGGGAGCAGATTCACCTTGATAATACCAATAAATGGTGAGAAGATCAGAAGATGAAAAATCTATTATTTATAAGTTCTTTCCCCTTTTATTTTTATTCTGTAAATTACAATCGTCTTTGTCTCGTCATCTATCGTATAAAGAATACGATAATCTCCGACTCTGATACGATAGCCCTCCTTTCCTGTAAGTTTTTTGGAATTATGCGGTCTTGGATTGGAAGAAAGGGAAAGAATTACTTTGTCAATGGAGGCTCTAAACTTTACTGGAATAATTTCAGCTTCTTTTT
>VGWY01000270.1 GCA_016873575.1 Nitrospira sp.
ATCAGCATGCGTGCAAGTCCATTTGTAGCATCAAGCACTGGTGGCTCTGAAGTAGTTTGCAGTGTCCCGAATACCATAATCCGTTGGCCGACTGATATATCATTTTTAGTGAAGACAGCACCCTGTGATAGCTGCTTCATAACCTTTGTGGTATCAGAGATTTGTACAGTGACAGTATCATGGAAAGTGAATGTGCCATTCGCACGTAGCAGAGTAGCACCGCGTACAGTCAAGACATCACCACTGCGAGCCATTACATTGCCTGTTACAACATCACTCGTACCATATGGGACACTTGATCCAGCATAGACCTCATTTGCAATGAAGCGGTGATTGGGGACATCGAGGTCGCCTATAGCTAATGTAGCAGTGCCAACAGGTTTGGATGCGAGCTGTGCCAGTCCAGTAGCCCCTTGATAGAGCACACCATCAATCTCGTAAGTAGTTTGGTCATTAGTAGCAACCGTTAATATCCCAAAGTTACCAGCAAGCAGATAAAATGGACGGATAATGATCTGAAATATAGAATCTGACATACTAACTGACTTGAGCATTCCACGAACTTGGTGTATCTTGGGTACTTCGGGCTCTACTTCAACAAGTAGAAAGGGTTCTACGGTGACAATAGGTGTAGTACCCGACATGTCAACATGGTTGGATGCCTCTAAATTAAAATCGAGGGTGAGTATTGCCGGGATACCAGGGGCAATTACCAGAGATTTTTTATCATCCAAACGAACAGTAAGATCCATGGTGGTTATGGGTTGACCATTGACATCCTGGACTACTGCTGAGACTGCATTACCATTTGCATCTTCTACCTTTATATCTGCATTAGAATAATCGAGCTGCATCCGTGCACTTGTGTATACGCCAGAGGGAATAGTTGCAATAGTTATGAACTCAGTCATCTCCGTATACTGAGCGAAATCTATTCGTGTTTTCAGAGGCAGGGTTTCCACAATAGTTCCGTTTGCCTTGGTGAGTGTCAGTGATAGTACATCTACTGTGTAGGTGAGAAAATCCCCTTCAGCGTCGGTAATGCCGATTATAACTTCACCGCTGGAACCTGAGGTGCTCACAGTATTTGTGTCAGAGGTGTTGCTACACCCTGAGAGCAGGGCAAGACCAATAACTATGAGGATAAAAAAGGTGTAAAATCTTCCAACAACATTTTTTAAAAACGAGTAATCCTTCATGATAGCCCTCCTTTTTAGATTATGTTTTTATTCTAAATCAGTAGCCAATAAACATCATTCTTAAATTCATTCGACTGAACCCAACCTGACACCTCCTTTACAATGAATTAAGTCTCTCTTAAAATTATAGTTGTTTGACGAGTAGAAAAGGTTTACAGGATTTTTTCAGATATGTGTTATTTTTTTGTAAACCTTTTATGTATAAGAAATATCTAATATAATAAGGATGAAATGCAGGAAGAACAGGAACTTGTCAGAAGGCTGAAGGCAGGTGAAGAGGGCGCATTTGTGAGGATTATAGAGTTGTATAGAAAACCCGGTATAAATCTCGCCTACCGCATTATGAACGATTATCAGGATGCTGAGGATGTGTCTCAGGAGGCATTTGCAGCACTGTATAAAAATATCCATTCATTCCGCGGAGAATCGTCTCTTAAAACATTTTTTATGAGTATACTGATAAATCTTGCAAGGCAAAGGTTTAGGAGGAAAAAACTTATATCATTTATATCCCTTGACCGTTCACATGAGGGCGATGAGGACAAAGGAGAGATGGATATTCAAGACAATAACACCATTGAAAAAGAGATTATAGGGAAAGAAATCAGGAGAAAGATTAATGCTGCACTGAGGTCACTTCCTTCAAGACAGAGGGAGGTTTTTATTCTGAGACATTATGAAGACATGAATCTTGCAGAGATTGCAGAGGTCACAGGATGTTCAACAGGAACAGTGAAGAGTCATCTCTTCAGGGCAATCGAGAGTCTACGCAAGAGATTAAGGGGGTTATGGAATGAGATGCAGTAAGGCCAAAAAGATGATGCATCAGTATTATTATCAGGATATTGATTCAAAAGAGGTGGCTGAATTTGAGTCCCATATCAATGAATGTGCTGAATGTAAAAAAAACCTTGAAGAAATAACCTCACTACTCAAGAATGCAAAGCCTGAAGCAATACCATACAGGATGAAATCTCTTGAAGACTATGTTGCAGGTGTCTACAGAAAAATAGAGAAGAAGAAAAGTCCGTTAGAATTCCTGATACTCAGGCCGGTGCTTTCTTTCACTGCAGTTGTATTTGTTGCAATAGCTATCTTTTTCGGCATATACCAGTATAAAGGCTATAAAGAAGAGCAGTTTATTATGAGCAATTACGAGCTTATCAGGAATATGGATATGTTAGAAAATATGGACATGCTGAAAGACCTTGAAGTGTTTCAATCAATGACAGAGAAGACATAATGATACAGAGTAAAGAGATATTTGGAATATTGTCTTTTTTGGTTTCACTCTCGGGTATTTTTTTGTCAGACGCCATAGCGGAGGATAAGGGATATAGATATGAACAACTCAGTGAAGAGGATACGGAGATTGTTCAGATGCTCGAAATTTTAGAGACCTACGATGTGCTGATAAACATGGATTTGTTAGAAAATATAAATATTGGAGAAAGAAATGAGAATAGGAAAGATGGAGGTAAAGAAATATTACAAGGAGGGGGCGATGAATAGATATCTCATAATAATTTTTGGTTTTATTTTTTTAGTCATAAATATGGTTCCTGCATTTGCTGAACATGATAAAGATAAAGGTATCGAAGAAAAACTTAAACGCTGGCAGGCAATGACACCTGAAGAAAGAGATATTATCAAGAAAAGGTACAGGGAATGGAAGTCTCTCTCAGAAGAAGAGAGGTCTTTGATAAAGGAAAATTACA
>VGWY01000271.1 GCA_016873575.1 Nitrospira sp.
GTTTTAATCTCCTCGGTTGCAAAGGTATTTTTGACCAATTTCAAGTCTGCTTCAACGACCATATCCGCAAAGTATCCTTTCAAAAAATCTAATTTGAGGTTATCCTCAAGCACCTCAGACTAATCATTGAAAAGTTCCTTTCCTTTTTTTCTTATCATGCCAAAAAGATAATCGTCCCTTTTCCCGAAAAATTTGCCAACAGGTGTTATTGACGTGAAGGATGAAATAATTTAGAGTAAGTATAGAAGCGATGGGCTTGCTCGGAGAGCTTTACTCTTAAACTCGTAAAATCATTAATAAATTTATAAGTGGAAACTATCAAAGAGGCTTCCATTAGTGAGCGAATTATAGCAAAGAGTATTACAAAACGAGTTACCTCGAATTTTGCATGGTCAATTGTCAGCGAGGCAATCGGCAGAGGTGTCTTTTTTATCACCAATATCTATCTTGCCAGAACCCTTGGTGTTTCTAACTTTGGTATCTTCATTCTTGCCCAAACAATTACTTACTATTTCTGGCTTGCAGTTGACCTTGGAACAACGATGTATGGCATTCGGGAGATTGCAAAAAACAAAGAACATGCAGAGGAAATTATTAACCCTCTGCTGACACTCAGGATTACTGCAGGCTTAATTGTTTTTTCCCTTTATTCGCTCTCGCTTTTTTACTTCTTCGAAATGCCCATAATAAATAAACTTACCTTCGCAGGGTGCGGGCTTTATCTCCTAACATATGCCTTTTATACAGACTGGGTTTTTAAGGGACTGGAGAAATTCAGATGGATAGCATTCGGGAGTTTAGCATCATCAATAACTTTCCTCTCGGGCATCTTCTATTTTGTTAGAAGCCCTGAGAGCGTTACCGCAACCTCTTTCGTGTGGTCACTATCGTATGTTTTTGGCAGCCTCACTCTCATCGTATTTTTGTTCAAAAAACTCCGTATCAGATACAGGCCATCCTTCCGTTGGGGTCTCTGGTTCCATCATATGAGGGAATCCATATTTTTTACTATCTCAGGAAGCCTAATGATTCTCTATCAGTACTTGCCCATATTACTCCTTAGCATATTTTTTACAAATTACGAGGTAGGACTATTCTCTGCCCCTTACAAAATTATAACCGGATTAGGAAGTGCCGGATTTCTTATCCCAATGGCATTTTATCCTGTATTTTCAGATCTCTATTATAAAGATAAAATGAAATTTAGAAAAACACATAAGAAACTTCAAAAAATTATGCTAATTGTCGGTATCCCTATTGCAATTATTGGCACAATCTATGGAGATATGTTTGTGAGATTTCTGTTTGGAGATCAATATAAACAAAGTGTAGCAGTTTTTAAAATGCTTATCTGGATTGTTCCAATGTATTTCATGAGATACAGTTATGGCAGTGTTTTGTTAGCAGCAGGCTTCCAGAGGTTACATAATATAGCTACATTAGTAGGCGTCTTATGTATGGGTATCGCAGGCTTTTTCTTAATACCCCAATTGAGCATTAAAGGAGGGGGTTTAGCATTGCTCTTGTCAGAGTTATCAATTTTAGGGACTATGATGATAATTTCATATTCAACTATAATAAATAGAAAAGAATAACGGGAGGATTTGAATTCATGGATAAAAAACTTATGGGAATGTCTTTGGAAGAAAAAGAGGTATATAGTAAAAAAGTTATCCTCGATACTAAAGAAAAATATGGGAACAATATAGCCATCGCTTTCAGTGGAGGCAAAGATTCCACCACCCTTTTACACCTTGTTAAAACTGCGTTTAATGGAATTATCCCTTGGAAGGTCTTTACACTTGACACCAGTGCAGAATTTAAGGAAATCATTAATTTTGTCCACAGAATAGAGAAAGAATGGGGATTTGAATTGATAGCCCTGAGGAATGATGATGCCCTAAAAACAATAGAGATAGCTAAAGATAAGGCAGAATGTTGCTATCTCCTGAAGGCAGTTCCAATCAATAATGCCATTAAAAATTATGGTCTCAAAGCCCTTATGACTGCGGTACGATGGGATGAACAGGAAGCAAGGATTAACGAAGAATTCTTTACCCAAAGGGAGAATCCACCGCATATGAGGGTTCAGCCAATACTTCATTTTAAAGAGTTTGATATATGGTCGTATATAAAGAAATATAACATTCCCTATTGTGAGCTCTATAAAAAGGGGTACCGTTCCATTGACTGTGAACCATGCACGAGACAGCATGGACCAGGTGGTGCAGAAAGGGGAGGAAGAGACCAGGATAAAGAAGAAGTGATGAGACGACTAAGGGCAATGGGATATTTTTAATTATGGATGATATTAAAAGAATATGCCATGAAAATATTTGTAAGGACAAATATACTGAAACTTTACTTCGAACATTAGCAGTTATATGAGTAGCCTTAAAGAAATAGAGTTTGTTGCAATGCTGACATCTGAGGACAGATATCGCCACAGACACATCAGATTTAAAAGAGATATCCTGAGCTTTGTTGTGCAGTATGAAACTAAACTGGAAGGTAAATGGCTCCCTGTAATAAGATATGATACAGAACATGGTTTTGCTCATCGTGACCTATTTGATAGGGATGGAAATAAGAAGAAGACACCAATGTTTACTAAAGATTACAATGAAGCCTTAACTTTTGCTGAATATGATATTAAATCAAATTGGAAAATTTATAAACAAACCTTCTTAGGAGGTGGGTGAACATGAAGACAAAGAGTGAAGATTTTTTTCTCAAGAATTCAGAATTAAGCATGGAGTTCAGCAAATATGTTATAGAACATCCTGAAATAGACGAGATTCTGACAGAAGAAAAAGTGGTTATATTCCTGCCTGAATTTGATCACAAACTTAGAGATTTTAACGTGAAAATGGCAAAAGACATAGAAGCTGAAGGCGGGAAGGTGCTTT
>VGWY01000272.1 GCA_016873575.1 Nitrospira sp.
TTGACGCAAAAGATTTTATCCTTAATTCACTCTCCAGTTTAGTAAAAGAAAAAGAAGTAGCAATACCATAAAGAAATTAGAAGATGAGGCGGTTCTTTTTCAATACTGCCTGCAACGGACGGCTAACGTTGCAAAAGACTTACGTCTAAACCTTTCAGGCTTCTTTTGCAACGGAACCGATAAGGCGAAATCGCCCCTTATTGGTGTATAAACCCCAACAATACCGATGAATTGAGGTATAACATGCGTAAAGGATTCTGGATAACTACAAAACTACTTTCCGCTATCGTTCTTATCGCCTTAATCATAACTGGATATCCACTTTTAACTTTAAGTGGAGAAAATCCCAGAGGAGAGTGGGTTCTTGTCACAGAGGTAATTGATGGTGATACTATTTATGTAAAGCGTGGGTGGGAGTCTATAACGGTGCGTCTTATCGGTGTTGATACTCCTGAAACAGTTCATCCAGAGAAGCCTGTTGAGTTTTTTGGTCCTGAGGCCTCGGAATTTACCAAGAGGCGACTAGAAGGTAAAAAGGTGCGTCTTGAACTTGAGCCTTCTAACCAATATGATGCCCATGGGCGTCTGCTTGCCTATATATTCCTTATAGATGGTACTCTTTTTAATGCCGAATTAATCAAACAAGGGTATGCCCGTGTTATTGCCCCTTCTCCGTTCCATCGCTATAAAGAGTTCCGTAGGTATGAGCGTGAGGCGCGAACAGCGGGGTTGGGCCTTTGGGCTGCAAAAGTGAAAGTCTTACAGCCCCCAACTGAGACTTCCGGAAAGATCATTGGTAACAGGTTGTCGAAGATTTATCATCTTCTAGGTCAGGCTAACTATGGCCGTGTCAAGGAAGAAAACCGAGTTTACTTTGATGCAGAGAAGGATGCTATAAAGGCTGGGTATAGACGAGCAAAGAAATAGGTTTCTAAAAGAACAGAATTTGATTTAAAATTTGAATAAGCGACCTCGCCTAATATAATGTAAAAGACTTCGTTTTATTTCGTCCAAATTCGCTATTGGCGGACTTCTTTTACATCAAAAACGTTATACAAAATTACGCCGCTCAAAAAGGTGATACAATAAACAGATGAAAAGTCAATTATATGTACCGGAAAAGACGAGAAAATACTTGAAATCAGAAATTTCCTCCTATGTTGAAATATATTTTCAAAAATTATTGCCAGTTTTTAAAGATATTGAGAATGATGCGGAAAACTATGCAAAGGACTTTTACGATAATTTTATGAGCCAACCAGCCTATGATGAGTTTATCGATCCTGCATCTATTGCAGAAAAAGCTTTGGAAATAGGTATAGAGCATTTTTCTTATCTTAAATTGGGGAAATATAATTTAACCGCAACTTGGCATGCAACACTCTATCAATTGTGGGAACAGCAATTGAGATTATTCCTTTTTCGTGAGATGTCACATGTTTATAAACTTGAAATTAAAACGTTTTGTACAACAATAGAAAGAATAAAAGAAAAGTTCTTATTTCACAATGTTGATATAGAAAGCTTCCCCTGTTGGCCAAGAATAAATGAATTGCGTCTTTTATGTAACGTCATTAAGCATGGCCCTGGTGATTCAGAAAGAAAATTACTAGAAATCAAACCCGACCTGTTCAAAAAGGATAACGATATAGATTATATGGAAGTATATAAAACCACTTTGTTAGAAGAAACTCTAAACATAGATGAGACGACTCTACAGAATTATAAAGATGCTTTGTTATCTTTTTGGGATGAAATTCCAGAACGAAATTATAGTCAGGAATTATGAGCGGCGTAACTTCATGAAAACCCCGTCGCAATCTGGTCTCTCCTACTCACCGTTTAGGCCGCAACTTCAACTGCCATTCAACTGCCATTTAACATGCTATAATATGAGACGCTTATAAAGCGTTAAAAAGATAGAAAAGTTCAATCCCTTTTAAAAAATGGACTTTAAATTAACATCACATACACAAAATATGTTAAATGAGCGAAATATTCCTGAGGAATGGGTATGGCGAACTATCAATAATCCTGATTGGGAAATTATAGGAGATGATAATAATACACATTATTTTAGGAGCATCGAAGAACATGGAGGACGTTTTCTTCATGCAGTTGTTAATCATCGTGTTAAACCAAAGAAAGTAGTAACAGTATTCTTTGATCGTAAAGCAAGGAGGCCAAAATGAGGTTAAAGGTGGACAAAGAAAATGATGCACTTTATTTCCGATTGGATGAATCTTCTATCGTAGAATCAGAGGAAGTACACCCTGGTGTAATTTTAGATTTTAATGCAAATGGAAAAGTTGTGGGAATTGAAATACTCAATCTGAGTATTAGAATGAGCCCGGATCAGCTAAAAGTCCTTCAATATGAAACTGCATAGCCGATGAGGGTACACGAGCACTTCCGCTACCATCTCAATGTAGTGAATTATTTCAGAAGGTGACGTTTGATAAGGATACTGCGATTAAAAAAAGTTTAAAACATTTACTAAAGCTTGCTTATGCCACAGATTAAGATCCTTCCACCTGATTTAAGGAACAAGATCGCTGCAGGAGAGGTTATTGAGAGACCTGCCTCTGTTGTGAAGGAACTGATAGAGAATTCAATTGATGCAGGGAGTAATGATATAAGGATAGATATTCTCTACGGCGGCAAGCGACTCATCAGGGTATCGGACAATGGTATCGGTATGGATAAAGAAGACGCCATCCTCTGCTTTGAAAGACATGCAACCAGTAAACTTTTGAGCGAAAAAGACCTCTTCAATATAAAGACTATGGGATTCAGAGGTGAAGCCCTTCCATCCATTGCATCTGTTTCAAAGGTAAGACTTACTACAGGCATGAAAGATTCACCTTTGGGTGTATCTGTTGAAATACATGGTG
>VGWY01000273.1 GCA_016873575.1 Nitrospira sp.
AGGGTCATAAAGGACCTCGCCCTTTGGTGTAAAGATTCTGTTTATAAGGGCAGGTCTGAAATTCTGCTCTGTGGCATCTATAATGAGTCCATCAAATTTTTCTTCGAGCACAACAGGTTTTGGTTTAAATGCATGTTGTGGTTCTAAGACACCCTTTTTGACATTAGGATCACCCAACAATTTTTCATACATAAGCTTTGAAAAGCTCTGGGGGCCGGTCATCCCAATCTTAACCATAACAAGGGCTGATTCTTCCTGTGCATTATATTCCTTAAATACTACCTGTGCACCCTTTACAAATCCAGCAACTGCAGCCCTCACAACATCATATTGTAATTCAGCATCCTTAACAAAGGTATCTCCAACAATTGCCACACCATCAAGTATTTCTGCAAGTTGGCGATATGCAAGGACAGTCGCAGCCCTTTCAGCAGTGAGTCTTTTTTGTGCAGGAGATTTTGCTGTTGCAGATGGAAGTCCTTCAGCAACGACAAGAATGTAATCATTGATAAATGCCTGATCGGGTGTTGTCGTAACTGAAAGATTCTTTTCATTGAGCCACTGATTTGCCTTCTGAAATCTCTCATCAATGGCTGATGTTGGAGTTGAAGGTTGAGCAGGTGGCATCATGCCAGGCTGTTGTCCTTGCATCATCCCTGGCTGTTGTTCTGCAAAGACATAGCCTAATAATCCCAGTATCAGGAATAATGTTAAAACTACTTTCTTTTTCATACTATCCTCCTCCTTCGTAAAGTAAATATAATTTAAGCGTTCAGCGATTAGCCGTCAGCTTTCAGCTATCCATTGCTAACTGCTGATTGCTGACAGCTGAATGCTTATTAGTAAATATTTATTCTCTGTCTTAATACCCTTATCGCAAGTAATGCCTCTGCACCGTCAACAGGGTCATCGATCCTGAAATCACCGGAAAGTTCTCCTTCCATGATTCCCCTCGATGTCATGTTCATCACTGCGTTATAAAAAGGTGATGTCGGTCTTACATCAGGGAAAGGAGATTTTTCATGCCCGAAGTATGCAGTGGCTATCTTCTCATCTCCAGTGAGCTTAATCAGAACATCTTCGAGCGTAAATGCCATCTCGCCCCGTTTGACAACATCTGTTGGTTTAAAAAGATACGCCTTTGTGGTTTCATCATACTTAGGCTCAAGTCCTCTTACTTTCCACTTCATAATGATACCGATCTCCTCTTTAAACTGATGAGTCAGGGTATCTGCTGGTATGAACTCTGGTTTCATTTTTGCAAGCTGTGATTCAGCAGGAATACGTCCTGCAAAAAGCTTATCGAGTTTTAACTCATCAATTAATAGTGCTGCCAAATCACCACGGGTAACTGCTTCTTTGATAGCAATCTTTTTCCCGACATCTCCAACTGTAATCCCTGCCATCGCACGGACAATCTTGTCAGTTTTCTTCCATGCCTTGTCAGCCTTTTCATGCCATTTTCCTTCCCTCTTGGCATTCAATACCTCAGCAAATTTATCCCGTGCCTTCTGGAATTCCAGTGCCTCAAGGTATGCAAGCCCCATGAAGTAGTTGATTGCCTCTTTGCCCTGATAATAGATGAGCTTTCTCTCGTCAACCTTAAGCTTATTTCCGTCATTAAAGGCATCCTCTGCCGTTTCAAGCCAGTCCTTGTCTTTCAAAGCGGTATGAACTCTGATCAATGCAAGCTGATAGTCAAATTTATCTTCCTCACTTTTAAAGTACTCTTTCGCCATTTTGAGATTTTCAAATACCCTGTCTGCCTCTACCTTCGCAAAACCTGTATCTGTCTGCATCTTTGTCTTCTGTGACATGACAATAGCAAGACCACTGTAAGCAGGTGAGAATTTCTTCTCACAGAAAATTGCGCGATCAAATTTTTCCTTTGCCACATCAAGCTTGCCCTGTTCCAGTGCATTCATACCCATTAAATAGTGATGTGGTGGGTTGTCCTCTGGAGTGATGCATCGTGCAACCTCTTTCTTTGCACAGCCAGAAACAAGGAATAATGCCCATATACATACAGATAACAAAGCAAACACTCTTATCTTCATCTTAAGACACCTCCTTATTTGATCTTTGAATAAAGTTTATTGTTTTTACTTCTGTATGTAAAGGTAAAATTCACCACCTCCTTAACATATACTAACAAGACCAAAAGTAAAACCACATCCTCCTATTGAATTCTGTCATTGCGGCTTGTCCGCAATCTTTCTTTAAAAAAGGATTCCCGACAAGCGGGAATCGACATGAGCCTTTGGTTCACAAGGGAGAATGAAAATGTATAATCTGTCACTCCGACTTGTTCGGAGTCCTTCTTCAAAAAGATGCCGGACAAGCCGGCATGACGAATTGCAAGACATTTTCGGGTCAATGACAATCATGAGGCCCACTTATAAACTTTTTAGTATCTGAAACAAACCAATCAACCTTTGACGGTCAGCCTATCTTTATTTTATAGGAACCCTTTCAACAAGCTGTCCAGCCTTTACCCTCCTTATGGCATTTGGCTCACCGTTTAACATTGCCCATGCCTTATCAGGCTGGATCTGATCCGTTATAATTAGTTCTACAGGCAGTTTTACTACATCACATGTTGATTTATTAGTGAACGGGTCCTTTATTTCCTGGAAGGTATGAACAAATAGTTTTGAACCTGCCTTTAGTCCCTGTTGTTCACCTATGTTAATTAAGGCACTCCTTTCTTTTCCATCAGGGCTTGTCCTTGTCTGGATGATATACCCTTTTACTGTAAACCATTTGGAAAGCTGCGGACGTGCATCCCTTAATCCCTTAGACGCTGCCTTCTTGATCCCACCGATTAAGGCATCATAATTCGGATAAGGGATCTTCCCTAATATTTCCTTGCCCATCACCTT
>VGWY01000274.1 GCA_016873575.1 Nitrospira sp.
ACCAACTGCTGCTGCCATTGATAAAGCTCCTGAGGCAGAAAAAGATTCACCTACCATTGATTTTATTGAACTCACTGGTATTTTGAAGGAATGTTCTCCGAAAATCTCTTTTATGACCGCTGTCTCCATCCTGTCAAGACCTTTTGTTGAATTAGCACTTGCAGATATGTAGTCTATATCATCAGATTTCAGTGAAGCATCTTTTAAAGCAAGAATAATGGCGTTGTTTAATCCCTTCCCGGCATGATTAAAGTTTCTATCTGCTAAAGGATCAAAAGAATTGCCATAGCCCATTATCCTTGCAAAAATAGTTGCTTCTCTATTCAGTGCATGTTCTAAATCCTCCAGTACAAGTACTGATGCTCCTTCAGAGAGGATTATTCCATTCCTCCTTACATCAAATGGGCAGCAGAGAGGATCAGAACCATCAGTTCCAGATAAGCAATCGAGTTTATAAAAGCCAAGGAATGTTTCTTCGCACAGTTCTTCCACTCCACCGGCAAGAACAACATCTGCCCTGTTAAGTCTTATGAAATCAGTAGCATACGAAACAGCATCAAGACCAGCACAGAATCCTGTTGATATGGTTGTATTAAATCCCTTAATCTTGAAGCGAATTGAGATACGACTTGCTGGAGAATTGATGACTGTATTGGGAAAGTGTGATGGATTTACATATCTTGGCCCCTCGATGAGACCTTCACGGTCAAATTGAGAGATACTGTGAAGGCTGCCAAAGGTGGTCCCTATGGAAACACCTATTGAATTGGTGTTTTCATCTGTAATCTTAAGCTTTGCATCATCAATGGCGAGTTTAGCGGATGAGCATATTAGTCTTGTGCTGCGGTCCAGCTCGCGCAGACCTTTCTTCCCTAAAAATTCAACTGGGTCAAAATTGTTTATCTCACCTGCAATATGAACCTTTAAGTTTGATGTGTCAAAGAGGCTTATTTTGTGGAAACCTGTTCTGCCCTGAATCAGTCCTTCCCAGTATTTATCCCTCCCAATACCAATAGGTGAGAGAACACCTATACCTGTAATAACTATTTGCCTTTCAGCGATCATTTAATTATCTGTAACCAAATTGTCATTCTCCCCAAACGCTTGCGATGTCATTGCGAGCGAAGCGTGGCAATCTCAAATGTTTTCCAGATTGCTTCGAAACTATGTTTCTCGCAATGACATTTTGATATTTGAGCTTTGAATATTTGTGTTTGTTAATCTGCTCACTTGTTTATTATGTAAAATACTATTATTCCCGTGTCCTCGCGCATCTCGGATATCGCAAATTCAGGAATTTTCGCATCAGAGAAGATGTCTCTGAAGTCCTTTTCTTTGCGCTGTAAGAAACCATCCCAATCCGTAATCCAGTGATACCCATGGTGTTTATATCTTGCAGCATCCTTGAAGGCAGCTATTAATTTGCCATCAGGATTGAGGAGGTTATAAAGGGCACGGAACATCTTTATGAGGAAATCTGTGGGAAGATAATCAAATAGCCCAACGCTATATATGATATCCTGTTTTCCAAATTCACTCTTGTTGAGCTCATCATCAAACATCCTGAGTGCATTGTATTTGCGAAATTCTATCTGTGAATCTATCCCTGCATATGTGAGACGGCTCTGGGCAAAGGCAAGGGCATCATTGTCACTGTCAACACAGATAATCTTTGCCTGTGAATCTCTGATTTCATTAGTTAAACCCACAAGCTCCCTGCATGAACCACAGGCAATGTTAATGAGAGAGGGCTGTTTTCTTTTATGCAATTCTGCCCTCAAAATCTCTTCAAGTCTCTTTATCCTGTTCCTGACAGCAACGGCAAGTGGTGCATTCAGAGAAAATAAATCCAGGTAGTAACCTATCCCTTCAGAAAGTGGGATGTTCCGATAGATTCCTTCAAGTGTTTTATAGTCACCCTGGTATCCCTGTGGCCAGGTCCTGGTCCTGTTGATGCAGTAACTTTTAGAAAAAATGGGGTTTGTCTGTAAGCGAAAATTAATCTGGGCATTTTTAATTATTTCTGCATTCCCTACTTCAAGTTCAAACCTCTCAGCTTTTTGTAAAAACTCATCGGTCGCATTGACAATTTTAGTATAGGTCTTTTCAGGTTCTGCGCTGCCACTTTCAATCTCCTTCTCTATGTCACTCAGTTTTCCCTGCAGCTCGGCAGTTGCTGTATCTATGTAATTTGTCCATTTTTCTTTTATTTCCTCTTCGTGAATATCGAGAAAGGCTTCACTGGTAAAGTTGATACTCAGACTGCAGTGGCGGCACCGTTCAGCCTCAATCTGGTTATCGTAGCCACAATAAGGGCAGGTCATTTTCTCAGGTAATGTATCTTTTATATACTGCCAGAGCATGTGTCTCATATTTTTATCTGGGTTGAGAAATTTTACTGCTACACCTGCCTGTTCCTTTCTTAAAATTTTTCCATCAACAACAATCTCACCCATTTGTGGTAAATGTGCCCTGAGCTTTACGACAGAATCCGTAGGTAAAGATGATTGAGAGTTTATGAAAGCACCATTGAGACCAAGGTTTGAAGTTACACCTTGTTGCGGAGGGACATCATGCCTGCCGAACAAAATTATCACTGGTATTTTTACATTGGTTCTTACATCCATTCTTTGCATAATTTCACCTCTTACTTTAATTCTATGGGGATAACCTCCCATAATAATTAAATAATTTTATTACTGATACTATTTATACGGAAAAATGTAAAGAATGTCAAGTGCCAATTCACTATTTTGTTGTTTTTTTAGAATGACTTATACTGATGAAGTGAAACAGCTTCTCTAAGTTATCAGTATAAGAATCTGAAAGGAAAAGATAACTGTGGGTTATTCTGTCTTTTTTTCAAATTTCTCCA
>VGWY01000275.1 GCA_016873575.1 Nitrospira sp.
TCTATCCTATTTGTTCTTGCAGTTGTTACTTTTGGTCTATCTCGATTAATAGATGCACCTTTGTTGTTGTCTCTGGGAATCAAAAGCCTTTTGATATTAGGATTTCCTTTAGTCTTATTGTTTGGAACATTCTTTTATGATGATGAGATTACGAAAGGAAAAGAACTATTAAAAAGTGTTGTATCTCGTTTCGGGATCCAAAAAGCATGATTGAATAACTTAGTGAGAGATAACCGAAAAATTATATAGGAAAAGATAAGAAATTACATGGATGCTGTTTAAAAGCTCCAAATTTTAGTAACAAAAATGCAAAATAAAGTTAATCTTAGCCCAATTGAAAAATTAATCATGCGACTATTTTGTTATCCTCCTCAGGGCAGAATTACTAAAAATATTGAAAACCCGGAAAGACAATGCGAGGAAAGTAATTTAGGTACAATTTTTGGAGAAAATAATTTCAGGAAGGCCGTTAATGGGAAAGTTGTTATGGATATAGGATGTGGAAATGGAGAAGATGTGATTCAAATAGCATTAATGGGTGCGGATAAGGTTCTCGGGGTTGATATAAGAAATCTTTTTGATACATCCCAAAAAAAAGCGGAAATGTTAGGAATTTCTGAAAAGATAACTTTTTCTACCAAATTGCTAAAAGAAATTCCACCAGAGATTATCGATGTTGCTCTAAGTAAAAATTCATTTGAACACTATGACAATCCTGAAGAAATACTACTTGATGTGCATAGGTTGTTAAAACCTGGCGGGAAATTTTTTATCACATTTGGTCCTCCATGGTTTCATCCTTATGGTGGACATATGAGTTTCATGTTTAAATATCCTTATCCCCATCTAATATTTAGAGAAAGAACAGTAATGAAAATTAGGTGTCTTTATAAAAATGATGGAGCATCTAAATATAGAGAGGTTGAGGGCGGATTAAATAAGATGACTATCAGAAAATTTCAACAACTTTTAGTAAAAACAGGGTTTAGAAAAGAAAAAATATGGCTCAAACCTATACGACATCTCGACATCATGACAAAGTTACCGATTATGAGAGAATTTTTCACATCAACTGTGAATGCAATCATAGTTAAGCCTGGACTTTAGCTTTAGAATAATAAAATAAAGATACATAATTTTCTTGGGGAATTTAGCGTTATAAATTTTGTTTAATGTTTGTTGGTAAAACAAATATTCACAGAAATAGTTTGAGAAAATTGGTTGGGTCAGATAACATCACTATACTTACCTTTCACAGGATTATACCTGAAGGGGAAAATTATTTCATACCTCCGATGGCTCTCTCAACAAAGAATTTTCGTAATCTTCTTCAATTGATAGATAGACATTTTTCTTACATTTCGTTAGACGAAGCTGTTTTGAAGCTACGAGAAGGCGTCCAATTACCGAAAAGATCTATCTCTTTAACTTTTGATGACGGTTATAGAGATAATTTTACAGTTGTTCTTGACATATTGAATAAGTACGGCATGAAAGCAACGTTTTTTATCCCTGTAAATCCAATTGAAAAACAGGAGAATTATTGGTGGGATATACTCTATCAGGTAGGAACCAATGATGCAAAGTCGTTTGCCTATTTTGCTCATCAACATCAAGTATTACCCAAAAGTTTAATTTCACTCATACACGACATCAGAGAGAAAAATAATGGAGTACGAGGGGAAATACTTCGGGAATGTGTGCGGTCACTCAATATGACCGCTTATATCAAAAGAGAGCAGTTTGTAAAAGAGTTGCGTCAGATTACTTTGAACAGTCAATCTCAACACCTTTTACTCAACTGGGATGAAGTGAAAGAAATCTTAAAAAAGGGACATGAAATCGGATCACATACTTTGAGCCATCGTCCACTCACGCAATTGTCAGAGGCAGAAGCCCGAAAGGAGATCTCGGAATCAAAGGCCATATTATCAAAAAAAATCGGTCAACAACAGGTGATGGGCTTTTCGTATCCTCGTGGAGACTGGAATCAAAAAATTGCAGATATGGTAGTTGAAGGAGGTTACTCATATGCAGTAACGACCCGTTATGGAAGTAACAACAGAAATGCCAATCTTTATGCGCTTGCAAGACGAAATATTTCGGATTACCAAGGTATTAGAGCATATATGCCAACAGTGATGTATTGGCTCGAGTTCTCCGGTATATTTGATAAGGTATTAGCAGCCAGAAGATCAGAATAAATGATTCCACTAAAAACAATACTATATCTCATTTTATTTTTATCCACGATAGGTGGCAGCATTTTATACCATCCTCTTCTTGGTGTAATAGGGTATATGTTTACCTACAATATTAATCCAGTAGGCCATTGGTGGGGGTCTCCACTCGTGACGTGGGGGATACGTTATTCTTTAATTTTAGCTGTTGCCACTGGGTTAGGAATCTTTTTCCATAAATCTAAATTAAAATATAAAAGATTTTTTGAAGGGCAAGAAATATTATTAATAATATTCGTAGCACTTATTTGGCTTTCAACCTTAATTGGCATTGGGTATAACGAAATAGAATCTAATGCCATGAAAATAACAAAAGTGATAATCATTGTTTTGATGGCAAGTCATGTCATCGCAGACATAAGGCGGTATGAAATAATGATATGGACATTAATCCTTGCGGGCTTTTATTTAGGATATGAAGCTTATAATGCCCCTAACTGGATGTTTACACAAGGGCGACTTGATGTTGGAATAGGGGGTTCTGATTTCAGCGAAGGTAATTTTTTAGGAGCACATTTTGGTATGTTGTTGCCATTTATAGGGATAATGTTCTTGAAAGGTGGCTGGAAGAGTAAAATTATCAGTTTGATATCAGGCGTTTTAGTAATA
>VGWY01000276.1 GCA_016873575.1 Nitrospira sp.
CAAAAGTGCGGGCCATCCACAAAGCACCTCCGGTTAGGGTTAAGCCCTTACCTATTGCACAGGCGGCAGCATAAAGACCTACTACATCAAAATGCACTCTGTGCTGAATATCTTCCCATGTAACAATGCGAAAGATCATCATGAGAACCACAGCAAAGATGGTTGGACCGCCAAGGCCAAACTCCTCTCCAAGGGCAATCCATAAGATCACCAGAATTGCCAGAATAATAGCCATAATCAATTGCTTTCCGCGGAATGGCCCTAATTTAGCCACCTCTGCCTTAACAATCTCAGAGGGATTAATGTTTTTTACCTTCATCTTTGGTCTGAACATAAGCAGCATAAAGGCACCAACACACATGGCCATAACAGGAACAAAAGGCAAGCCGTATTTCATCCATTCCAGAAAGGAGATTGGTGCTCCATATTGATCGAGAAAACCAACCATGATGGCATTACGGCCGCCTGCAGCAGGTGAACCAGGCCCGCCATGATTGGCAGCAAAGCAGAGACCGAGTAAGAGAAAGATACCTAAGGCTCTATCTTTCTCTATTCCGTTGGCCTTGCATGAAGCCTTATAAACCCCCATAAGAACAGGGACGAGCAGGGCAACTAAGGCATGCTCTGAAAGAAAGCTTGCAGAAATAGCTATAGAAGGGAAAAATATAAAGCAGAAGGCAGTCATGCTCTTGATCTTGCTCAATAATAAGAAACCGATACGTTTATCCAATCCAGTCGCCGATACTCCGACAGCTACGGCTAAGACTCCAAAGACAAAGAAGACCGCATCCTGGGCATATGCCTTTGCAATAGCATCAGGCTGCATGATAAAGAAAAGATACATGATGACACCCACCAGAAGGTCCGTAGCACCAAGGGCTAATGCCTCTGTGCCCCAGAGGAGAGCTGTAAATAACAAGAGACCAACCATAACCTTTACCTTGAAAGCCGCATCTTCTACAGTTAATTCCTTTTTTAAGGTCTGAGAGACATTTTCAAGGATAGTAGTTGCTTTTCCTGACATGATGTATCCGGCCGGCTTTTCCTCTGTCATCATGTTGAGTATTGTTTGGGGCGCAGGAAGTAATAACCAGATAGCAAAAACGATGATCATAATTACGAGCACAAGAGGCCTGAACCCAGGCTCACCTTTCCAGGAAAACTTTTCTGATTTTACTGATACAGGATGTGCATGTTCCATGTAATATCCTCCTTTCTAAATTTTAAATATTTTCAAAAAGCTTCTTCATCTTATCCAGAAGAATCCTTATTTCCATATCCCGGGGAAGCAAAGCATCAACCCCGAGCTTCTTTACGAAAGACATCTTCTCGTCACCTGTACTTCGTGATATGACCATTACCTTTGTGTTGCTGAATTCAGGAGTCTGTTTTATAACCTGACATAGATCAAATCCATCTATAATAGGCGCAGGAAGGTCGATCAAAACCAAATCAGGCTTAAAAAGGAAAAGCTTCATGTGGGTATCAAGGCCATAAGCAGAGCAATCAATGATGAAATCCTGTATATTTTCCTTTTTGAAGCATTGCAACAGTGTATCCAGAACTGCTTTCTCTTCATTGACGATAATCAGTACCTTTTTAGTCCCGGGAGATAAAATCTTATCCGGAATGGGCAGGTTGTATTTAATTAGAAAATCAACAAGATCTGCTACTGAGATGCGATAGTGACCTCCCAGTACAGGTGTAGCCTTAAGTTCTCCCTTTTCAATCCAGCTCTGCACTGTCTCTTCGGAAAATCCACAATATAGTGAGACCTGTCTGATGTCCAAAGTTGAGTCTTTTTCCTTCATAATCATTTTTAGGAATAACAAAAGATGTGCCAGAGGATGAGAAGAGAGAATTTTTGCTTTAAAATTAAGTGCTTAGATCAATTCCTTATCAGAATGCGCGATATATTTAGGGTAGGAAAGGTAACAATGTCAGCAAAGGATTTTGACTTTTGGGTAATTTTTTACTCAACCCATGTTACCTGAAAACGGGGTTAGTGTTTATAGTCAATCTTATTTAAACCATATTTCCGCATTTTCTGATACAGAGATTTTCTGGATATTCCTAAGGCTTGATGGGTCTTGCTGATACTCCCTCTATAAATATTCAGGATCTTTTCGATATGTTCCTTTTCTCTGTCTTCCATAATATTGGACAATCTGAGAAGCAGTGATTCGCCCTTTTCTTTGAGAACGGTTTCCCTGAGATTTTCCATTACTCCTTCTTCTCCAAGGAGAATAAGTTGTTCTATGAATTTTTCTAATTCCCGTACATTACCAGGCCAGGAGCAGTTCATTATCCAGCTTATGACTTCAGGAGAGATCGTTTCTAATTTTCTACTATGAATTTTATTATATTTATCCAGAAAATGCTGACAAAGGAGGGGAATATCCTCGACTCTTTCTCTTAAAGGGGGTATGGTAATAGTAATACCGTAGAGACGAAAATAGAGATCAGAGCGGAACTTTCCGTCCTCTACTAATAGTTTCAGATTTTGGCTGGAGGCGGTGATGAGGCGAACATCGATCTCAATGAGTGTATTGCTGCCCAGACGCTCAATCTTTCTCTCTTCCAATACCCGAAGAAGCTTGAGCTGGGTATTAATAGGCATACTGTCTATTTCATCCAGAAAGAGTGTCCCTTTATGGGCATACTCAAACTTGCCGATTCTTCGTTTTATAGCCCCTGTGAAAGCCCCTGGTTCATAACCGAAAAGCTCGCTCTCAAGGATAGTTTCGGGAACAGCTCCTATATTGATGGCCATAAATTTTTCATTTTCCCTTTGGGAAAGATTATGAATTGCCTTGGCAATCAGCTCCTTTCCAGTTCC
>VGWY01000277.1 GCA_016873575.1 Nitrospira sp.
TTTAAACTCAGGGAGTAAAACTGATTATTTGTTTAAGATCATCAGCCAACATTTTAAAAAAGCTTTCGGCAAAGAAGTGGAGGCAGAGATTCATCTTGTTGAAGACATTCCTATCCTTCCATCAGGGAAACATCGCATTTGTATTTCAAACATCCAGCATGCAAAAAATCGGACAGATGCATGATAAATACCATCAAAAGAAGTTTAGCAATGCCGTTAGAATCCTCTTTAGGAATACTTGAGGATCATATCCTCAGTATAAAGGGCACTGCACAAATGACCTATGCACCTATTTTTATCATTGGTCCCCCACGAAGTGGTTCCACATTGCTCTATCAAATTATGACGAGATATTTCAAGGTCTGTTATTTCTCTAATTTGATGATGCGGTTTCCCAAAAGTCCGATAACTATTGCAAAACTTGTTTCTCTGATATATTCGAATAAACAACCGGAATTTAATTTCACGAATATGTATGGAGAAACTATGGGATGGAAACAGCCAAACCAGGGAATACTTTTTTGGAACCGCTGGTTTCCAAATGATAACAGTTATGTTGGTTCGGGAGTAATATCGAACAGAACAATTAAAGGAATTCGCAATACGGTCGCTTTACTTCAACAGATCTTTGATGCACCATTTGTAAATAAATGGCAGACCAATAGCGTAAGAATATTACCCTTGTATGAAGCACTGCCTGAAGCATTATTTGTTCGTATCAAACGACAATTACCGTTTGTGGCTCAATCAATTCTCATTGGTAAACGGAAGTTATTTAAAGACGAAATGAGATGGTTTTCTTCAAAACCAAAAAATTACGAACAGATAAAAAATAAAAAACCAATTGAGCAGGTATGCGAGCAGGTATTCTCAATAGAAAAAGACATTGACCGTGACAGTAAAGTGATAGGAGAGAATAAATTCTTTACCGTTCATTACGAAGAACTGTGCGAGTGCCCGGAATTGATCATGAATAACATTAAAAAATTTTATGATAAAATCCAGAACTTTTCTCCTTTAGGAGTTAACAAGAACATCCCCCTGTCATTTCAAAACGACAACGTTGTCAATATCCCAGAAGATTTCAATTTTATAAAAACGTATCTTCATACGTTGGTTAATGGGGAGAAGGACAAGATAAGGAATTGATTGCGTGAATACAGTTCAGTCAAAAAAGAAGATATGGATAAAAAACGATGAAGGACCTCTGCTTGTCAAAGAAGTTTATTTACAGAATAATACCTGTGGCTGGTTAGTTGTAGACAGCATGGGGAACGGGCAAGCTGTAGGAGGAATGAGACTTGGGGAAAACATTACATTGGATGAGGTGAAAGAACTTGCTGCTGAAATGACTCAGAAATTTTCATTTCTCAATCTACCAATAGGTGGCGCCAAGGCAGGTATTTGTTGTCCGAATCCTTTATCTGAAAAAGAGAGGGAGGAACTCTTTTTCAGTTTCGGAAAAGGATTAGGACATTTGCTTCATGAAAAAACCTATCTGCCCGGGGCAGATTTTGGAACATATCCAGTTGATATTCAATGGTTATCCCGTGGAGCAGGTATTGTCAAAAATGGTCATGAGGAGGCTCCGGATGCTGGATTTTATACAGCAGTTTCTGTTTTTTCTGCACTGCAAGCAGCTTCATCATTCTTAGGAATCCCTCTTGCAGGTGCCCGGATTGGAATTCAGGGATTAGGGAAAGTAGGTCTGAAGATGCTCCAACTGGTTTATCAACATAGACTAAAGGTGGTAGGGGTTTCTACGCGAAGAGGGGCTCTCTATTCTTCCGGTGGATTGGATCCAGAGCAACTTTTAGACCTTGCTGATAGATATGGAGATGAACTAGTTTTTCATTATCATAACGCTCTTTGTATCCCCTGTGAAGATCTGTTTGATCAAGATATGGAAATTCTTTGTCCATGTGCCGGTATATATCCAATCCATCAAGGCAATATAGATAAAATCAAGGCTAAGATTATCGTTCCCGGGTGCAACGTTGCTGCTACTCCTGAAATTGAAGACAGACTATTTCATAGGGGGATAACCTTTCTTCCAGGGTTTGTTTGCAATTCAGGAGGGGTGTTGTGCTACCTTTTATCAAACTACGGTTTTCTTGATGAAGAGATCACCAATTTTCTCACCAGGGGTATCCAGCAAAAGGTGTCTTCGCTGTTGGTCAAAGCAAAAAAAAGGGGAGAATCTCCTGCTACAACAGCTCTTAGCATTGTTAAAGAGAATCAGGAAAGGTTTGTCCATGAATCTGAAGCCAGATTAAAAGGACATGTAAGTTTAGGGTTGGCTCGGTTTAGAAGGTCAGGGACAAAAGAAATGATCCGTACCGCTCTCTGGCCGTTTGTTCAAAGTGCACTTTCAGATTCAATTTCTTTAAGAAAACAGATGGCCAGAAAAATATTATTTAATCGTCTTTTTCGGGCATAGATAGTTTATATCAAAGTGCAAAAAACATGAACGACCTGCAGATTACATTAGAAGAAAGATATGCCACAAAGAATAATCTGGACAGGATTGTCCATCTGTCACCTGATGCAAAGATTACAATCTTCCGTATCAGTGAGCGTTATCCTATAGCACGGATGACAAGAGGACTTTTCAGACTGACATTGCCATGGCCACTATATATACCTTTGGCAAAGAAACTTGATCCCTTATGTGATGCACAAAAAATAGAATGGATTCATTCTCCTGTTGTTTCTTCCAATGTTTCTACGATACTTCTTTATCCCCCAGATATTGAATACCATACAACAAAGCAACTTCTGGATATGCTATCTCCCTGCTGGATACATTCTATCCCGACCGG
>VGWY01000278.1 GCA_016873575.1 Nitrospira sp.
TAAACCACTCTCTCTCCGACTTGATGCTGCCTATGATGTGCATGAAGGTAAAACTGAACGTATAAATTCTGACCTATCAGCAAAGTTATCTGATATAACAATCTCAGCAGGTCAGAGATATAACAGGCAACAGGATATACTCTTCTTCACTTCCGGTATTGCAGTTCAACCATCAAAATCCCTTCATATATCAGGAAACCTCTGGTATGATGCTGAAGAAAGAGAAATGAAGGACATTACTCTGAATGCAAAATATATGAGGCAGTGCTGGGGAATAAATATGTCGTATATTAAGAGACCAGATGACTATACAATAACGATAATGTTGGAATTGAAGGGATTTGGTTCGAGAAAGGTTTAAAATTTCACAATACTCAGAATCACCAGAGGGAAAGTATTTAACTACCTATGAGCGATTTTTCTTGATAACCTTCTCTTGGGTAGCGGCAAGATTTCATCTAATTGTGTAGTAGTATCGTCTAATTCCTTATAAAACTGTTCGCTAAAATCGTGATCTGCCCACCATGCCCTCTCTTCATCTTCTGATTTAAACCTCGGTATCTCCCTAATCGAATTGATTATTGTTCTTTTCTTCTCTTTCATTTTCCTTTGCTTCCCTTTTGCAAGTACAGTTTTTTGTCTGTATTGCTCATTTCATAAGCACTTATAGGTCGTATTAATTTTTCTCCATGCAAAGTTGTTCTGATTGTATAAACAATTCTCAAGTATTTACCCGATATTTCACTTCTTCCAAGTAAAATATGCCGTTCTTCTCTATGAATGTTATTTTTACCTAATGATAACCTAAATGGGTCAAGAAATGCATCTTCAATCTCCCAATCATGGACACCATGTCGGAACAGATTTTTATTAATATTACCATCATCCCAATCGAATCTCATTTACTGTAGTTTAGCAAATTTTCGTCATTCCTGCTGAAGCAGGAATCCAGAAGCCTTGATTTTACTGGATTCCCGCCTTCGCGGGAATGACAGTGCAGGGAGGTTAATTCCCTTTATATTTCAAAGACTTACAAATTTTTGCTAAACTATAGCTCATTTATATGAAATTTTATATTAGGTAGTAAAATAAGTCACTCCAAAAAGAAGTCTTGTTTGAGCATCTTATTGTTTCCTTCTCCTGAGATATATGGCAATACCTATAAATAAAATAAGCCCTAAACTAACTGGATATTTTATGCTGTAGACTACAGGTATGAGAGCAAAACGTGTTGCTGTTCTCAATGTTTCATGCTGTCTTATATAATCTGCAATTGGCGGAGAAATCTTATAGTAGATTGTTATGAATGCCTTTCCTAAATAATTAGGGATTTCAATTTTTAAATCTAAAATCTGCAATCTGAAATCGGAAATTAAATACCTGTCCCTGAACTCCCTTAAAACCTGCACATGTGGATCGAGGTATGAGCCATAGGCAGCGGTTGCGACGAAACAGAAGCCGACTTTGTTGCCATCCTGAGCTTTGTCGAAGGCCTGAGCCTTGTTTGAGGATGTCTCATTGTTGTGTATATCAATAATATCCTGAAACAGGGTTTCAAATGTTGACATTGATGCTCCCCCAACAGTAACTTTTTGAATCAAGACATCATCGATATACCAGCCAGACGATACAGGAGTATAATCATCACTAATATGGAAAAAGCCGATGTGGACTTTTTTCCCCGCATATGCTGATAGGTCTACAAGAGGGTATGACCAAGCGGCAGAGGAGCCGCAATAAAAGTTGGACACCTTGGACCAACTGCTCCATACCCCCGGCGATGTCTCAGAAGATACCTGTACGTACCCACCATCATCAATAGAATTATTACTGCAATAATCAGTATATGAAAACCAATGCTGAAACCTTAAATGGATCTCCTGGCCGGTGCTCAGAGTGGGGAGCTGAATAGAAGGGCTCACAAGACGGCTATTGGTTGTTGTTGGAAAATCCCCTGCCAGAACCGTTGCGGCACACTTAGTCCCAGAATAACATCCATTAGGCCCCGATGTTGGAGTCCCAACTTCCCAGACCCCATTGTCTGCATACCAACTACCTATCCCTTGCTCAAAATCATAGAAGTAAATATCTGTTCCAGCCTGCTTGACGGTATGTGTCTTAGTATTATCTTCGTTAACTGTCATAGTACATTGCCTTTGACTTTGGTCTTTATTGGCTAAAACCGAATATTTCACAGTATAGCTTCCAGTACCGGAACCACTTTCTGGGTCAGTTATTATTACCCAGGAAGGACAAGGATTTTCAATTTCCCATGGACATCCGTTTGGAGCAGTTATAGTAAAGCTACCGGTTCCACCTTCTGGAGGGAAGGATTGTTCTATTGGGTCTATTGAGTATGTACATCCAGGAAAACATTTTGCAGTTTTACCTTCGGAAATATTAGGTGGGGAAACAGAATCCATTGCACACACACGGTAGTTATATTGTTTCATATTTTCCAAACCTGTATGGATATAACTCGTCTGAGTTTTTACATCGGTTAGATCTGTGCCATTAGTGCATCCTACATCAGGATATGTAGAGCCCTTTATATAAACAAGCTTGTATGCGTCTGTTGTACTCAACCCACTTCCATTATCTATAGCAGAACTCCAATTCAGTTCACATTGTGCATTGCCAGCAGTAGCTGTAAAGTTAGCACCATCAGTTGGTGCCTGTTTGTCCTGCTTAACATTGGAAGATTTTATAGATTCTGTTTTACTCACGTTATCTGCTGAATAATACCTAATATACTGGTTGGGACATGTTGAATCAGAGGGGCAGGTTATACCGACAGTTG
>VGWY01000279.1 GCA_016873575.1 Nitrospira sp.
GAATCGGGATCAGCCCTTCTTAATAGGTGATATTTTTTTAACCTTTCAAGGTCTTCATGATGAACGAATACTGTGAAGGGCATCTTATTTTCGACTTCTTGTTTTTTATGACCTGAGATTTTTTCAAATTCCATATTTGTCAGGGAGATCGTCATGTCTTCTTCTATTATTAATGTAGCAGTCCCTGTATTTTCAAAGATGGCCCGATGTTTTACTTCTGACTCTTGAAGGGCTTCCTCTGCATGCTTGCGTTCGGTAATGTCACGGCCTACGCCCTGAAATTCAATGAGATTACCCTCATTATCAAAAAAAGCACGATCAGTCCAACGCTGCCATCGGATTGCTCCATTTTGTAACAGGACCTCATGCTCTACTGTCTTTATAGAACTCTCGATTGTAAAAGATGTATAATATTTTCGCATGTTTTCCCGAAATGACTCAGGGATAAGTGTCAGGAAATTTATGCCTATCATCTCTTGAGGAGTTTTCCCCCAGTTTCTGGCATATGCTTCATTCACAAAAGTTAAGGTGCAATCAGGCAGGAATCGGCAGATGAATTCAGTCTGATATTCAACAATGGAGCGGTATCTTTCTTCCATTTCTTTCAGACGGTGCACTTCAATGGCACGGGCTACAACAAGTTTCATCATCTTAAAGTCAACAGGTTTCACTATGTAATCAAATGCACCGGCCTTCATTGCCTCAACAGCATCATGGATTGTCCCCTTGCCGGAAAAGATAATACAGACAAGATTCGGGTCTTTTTCCAATCCGGACTTCATGAGGTTAATACCGTTAATGTCAGGTAACATAAGGTCAACCATCAACAGGTCGAAATCCTGTTCTTTAAGGGCTTGTAATGCCTCATTGCCAGATGTAAATCCAGCTACATCGTAGCCCCATTTTGAAATGATTTCACATAAGGGGGTCAGTACATCAATTTCATCATCAACAATAAGTATGCGGGGTTTTTTAGTCATGGTGTTTACCTTAATTTTTTAATTCTGATTACTCTTTGTAATCCTTTTCTATCCTTTCCATATTTCTTGCCCTTCTTGAATTTAAAGGCCATTTACCGTAAAATTTGAAAGAATTTGAATTTTTTACCCAGAACTTTTTCATATTACTTTTTTCTTGAATGAATGTATTAGTCCTTTTACATTTACAAATCTTACCGTGAAACTATCATATGACCTGGTAAATGACCGTTCTATATCATTCGCCACTACATAGTTTTCTCCTTCAGGATACTGCCTTCTGAAGGATTTTAAGCTTGATGGGACAAATTCCGATGCAGTCCATTTGCACTCAATGGCAACAGGTTTGTTTTGACGTCCACGTAATACAAAATCAACCTCGTGGCCCCGCTTATCCCTCCAGTAATATATCCTGCGTGACTGAGTATGGGCATGGATTTCATTCAGGATAAAATGCTCCCAGAGATAACCCAGATCTTCCTGCCTTAAAGAATCCCATCCCCTGTAATAACAGGTAAATCCTGTATCAAACGCATAAACCTTTGGGGCAGATACAATTTCGGTTGGCCTGTGTGTGCTGTAAGGACGGATTACAAGGACAATAAAAGTTGCTTCAAAAGCAGCAAGGTAGTTGGATATGGTTGCACGACTGACCTTACAGGGTTGCGCAAACCTGCTTGCCTCGAATATGCCTCCACTTTGCGAAATAAGAAGTTCAGCAAACTTCAGAAACGAGTACCGCCTTTCGAGTCTGAAAAGTTCCTGAATGTCCTTGGCCCAGTAAGCATCCATCCATTCCTGGAAATCGTACTCAGGTATCTTCTTTGACAAAAAGAATGGCGGTAATCCGCCGTGAAGAAATCGGTGTGAAAGGGCTGTCCTGCCAAAATCAGACAGGTCTTCTGAAATCATGGGTGTAAGCCATACTTCCGACTTCCTGCCCGTTAAGGTATCACGGAATTTTTTTGATGCCCCCAGTGTGGATGATCCTGTTGCAAGTATCTTCACATCAGGATAATGGTCAGCGGCAATCTTGAGTATTTCTGAAGGATTGCCAAGCCGGTGAATCTCATCCAGTATTATTCTCCGGCCGCGCAAGTCCTGCAGAAAAGATTCAGGGTCTTCCAACATCCTTCTCATTCTCGGGAGTTCACAGTCGAAATATTCTATGTGTGGAAGACTTTTACAGAGAAAAGTCTTGCCAACCCGTCTAACCCCTGAAAGCCAGAGAACATTACTTTTAGCCCATGCCTTATTTATCTTATCTATCCAGAAAGACCTTTTTACCATATGCAATAATAATACTAAATAGTGCTACTAATTGCAAAGAGATTGCCACACACCCTTCGGATGCTCACAATGACAAACATGTCAGGGTGTTAGATTGTCTATCTCTACCCACCAGTTGCATAACTTTTATTCAATTTGTGAGGCAGATGTGATGAAAAAGCCCGACCAGCGACACCTTATAGCCCTTCAGCCTGGCCAGCCAGCCTTTTTTAAATGCACCAAACGTTAAAAGTTCGGTCACGTGAATCATAATAAAATCCTGTCGCTTTGGCGGGGTTTTTCAGCATTTTTGCCTCACTTTTTATGCAACACTTAGGTCTATTTTTGCCTTGTCAAACACGGATTGACAAATGTGACGATACTTATGAGATTTAAATATTTTCTGAATGTCGAGTTTCAGCGAAAATCCCCACTTAGTTCCAAAAGAATTCCCCAGTTAGTTTCAGAATAATTCCCCACTTGGGATCAGGATAATTCCCCACCTTTTGGCATGTCATAAGATATCTGTTAAAAC
>VGWY01000280.1 GCA_016873575.1 Nitrospira sp.
ATAAAAATTGAATTTTTAAGATGTAAAATATCTGTAAAATGGATTTGAAGGGATGGTTAGAAAGTATTTTTCAAAAACTTTTGCAAGAGTCTATATAGAATTAGAAATGATAGGTCGAGGAGGAGAATGAAGAGAACCTTCATACTCATTACCCTTTTTTGTTTTTTTCTCTCTGGTTGCCTCACAGGAGAGATCATCGTTGGTGGTGTCATGTTTCATGCCCCTGTGTTGTCACTCCTTCTCGCTGAACGCAATGGAACAAATGCAAAGGCACCGAGAGTGAGTAAAGAATCACTAATGCAGGCAAAAGAGGCAAAACTTGTTGAAGTAGTCCAGCCGAAAGTAGAGCCACCAAAACCTTCTATTGAGATAAAAACAGAAGAAGGCGCGAAGCCACTTACTACTATAGAAGTTGCGAAGGTATACGATTTAAACAGAGGATTTGATGGGTTAGATAAGCTGCAAGCCGATCTGGAATTATTAAGTAGCCGCTTGGCCAAGTTAGAAGAAGGTTATAAGGGCCCTGTCCCGGAGATTCAACCTGCTCCTGCTCCAGCACTTTTACCACCTCCACCACCTACTGAAGAGAAAACGATCTTGATGAGCGTTGTGCTATCTGATATAGCAGGATCAATGTTTAAATTAGGGAGTGCCAAATTAACTCCTCATACAAAAAAGAGGCTTGATAAATTTGCAGAGGAACTAAAAGGGAAGACATACAGTTTAATAGAGATAACAGGTCATACTGATAACAGGGGAAGTGAGGAATATAACATGAAGCTCGGGCAAAAGAGGGCAGATGCGGTTATGGACTATCTCTCCAAGAAGAGATGGGTTGACCGCAACCTCATAACTATAAAGTCATTCGGTGAATCCAAACCGATTGCCGATAATAAGAAATTAATAGGCCGTAAACAGAACAGAAGGGTTGAGATAACCGTTTATAAAAAATTAGAGTAAAAAATGGATTTACACCTCAAAAATTATCGGCATAATCATAGGCCTTCTCTCCATCGTATTTCTCAGATACCTCTTGAGTGTACCCCTGAGTTTTGCCTGAAGCAAAGATGAATCCAGGAGTATCTCTTTGTCGAGTTCCTTCAGTGTGTTGGTCAGGGTCTCCTTGACATCATTTATGACTTCCTGAGATGCATCTTCAAACACGAATCCCCTTGATATAATGTCAGGACCCGAGACTATATTCCCTGTAAATTTTTCTATTGCCAAAAGTATCAAGACGATACCATCATGTGCAAGTCTCAACCTGTCCCGAAGGACAATCTCCTTCACATCTCCTATCCCTTTGCCGTCTATAAATACACGGCCTGAATTCACATTCCCATTCTTCTTCGCTTCATTCTCTGATATATCAAGGACATCACCATTTTTGAGGATGAATATATTCTCTTTTGGTATATCGAGTTTTTTAGCAAGCAATGAATGATACACAAGATGCCGGTATTCTCCATGTACCGGCATAAAATATTTTGGCCTCACAAGATTAATCATAAGCTTGAGTTCTTCCTTGGAGGCATGGCCAGAGACGTGCACCTCTGATACCTTTTCGTAGATAACATGTGCGCCCCGCCTGAAGAGGTGGTTTATTATCCTTCCGATGGAGCGCTCATTCCCGGGGATTGTCCTCGCAGAAAGTATGACGGTATCTCCATCTTTAATCTTGATAGTTTTATGATCATCCGTGGCAATCCTCGAAAGTACACTCATTGGTTCACCCTGACTGCCTGTTGTTATAATAACAACTTCATTATCATTGAGCTTTTTGAGGTCTTCCAGTCTCAGCCATGTTTCCTGAGGAATACTGAGATACCCAAGATCGAGTGCTATCTGTGCATTCGCAACAATACTCTTGCCACAGAGAATAACCTTTCTTCCATATTTTACTGCTACGTCAATTGCCTGCTGTATTCTATGGATATTTGATGCAAATGTTGCAATAATAATCCTTCCCGGTGTATTTGAGTATATATCCTCGAATACACGCTTTACCTCTTTTTCAGAGTATGTAAAGCCCCCCCTTTCTGCATTGGTGCTGTCTGATAAAAGCAGGAGTGTCCCTCTTTCTCCATATTCTGCAAACCTATGGAAGTCCATGAGCTGTCCATCAACAGGTGTCGGGTCAAGCTTGAAATCACCGGTATGGACAATCAGCCCAACCGGCGTTTTTATCCCGAAGCCAACTCCATCCACAATGCTATGGGTAACCCTTATGAATTCGACAGAGAATACTCCGAGGTTAACGATGTCCCTTGGCTTAACAGAAATGAGTTCAGTATGTTCGAGATGGTGTTCAACAAGTTTGCTCCTGACCAGCCCGAGTGTGAGTGGTGTCCCGTAAATAGGTACAGATATTTCTTTCAGTAAAAAGGGGAGGGCACCTATGTGGTCTTCATGCCCATGGGTAAGCACGATACCCCTTACTTTTTCTCTGTTGTCTAAGATATAGGAAAAATCAGGGATAACGAAATCCACTCCGAGCATGTCTTCTTCTGGAAACATGAGGCCGGCATCAATAACAATAATATCGTTACCATATTCGAGGACTGTCATGTTGAGGCCAATCTCCTCAACACCACCGAGAGGGATTACAGACAGGACATTTTCCATCAATGAGTAATTATACCAGATTTCTTGTTCTGTGTCCCTGTGGTTATTAAAACGCTTTTAAACAGTAAGTGCCGTGGAGATGTCTGATTTGTCAAGAACTCTGAGAAATGCCTCAGCCGCCCTGGGGTCAAACTGGGTACCACTATATTTTT
>VGWY01000281.1 GCA_016873575.1 Nitrospira sp.
GCTTTGTCCATACTTGTGAGATGAAACTGATTATTTCTTCTACAGTCTTCGGAGCTATTTTGCTAATGAGTTTCGGGATTTTCCAGTGGATGTAAATGCCACCTCAAAGACCCTTGAACCCTCGAATCCTTAAACCATTACTTTATCTTCCCCACCACTTGACTTAACTTAGGGTACTCTTACAAAACCCATAGTCTGAAAGTGCTTATCAAAAGAGAATGCCTGTTTAATCTTTTGCCTCTCCATTATTGCAAAACTTACAGCATCTGTGTAACTGAAATCTTGATCTAAATACTTCTTCAATGTTTCCTCTGCTTCTCTCTCTAAATCAGAAGTTGAATAAATCCGTATAATCCTCGGACTGCTATTTATTTTATCAAGGAAATCAATAGCAGCCTTATGTCCTAAACCTTTTAATATAAGGATGTATGATTCAGCAACAATAAAATTGCTTGTTATAAGTCTTTTGTATGTCTTTAAAAGTGATGGAAAAATTGAAGCAGCATTTTTGTGGTGGGAGTCGTCTTCGTCGGCAAGGGCAACCCACGCACCCGTGTCAACAAATATACTTTCCCGATACACTATCTCCTCTTCTTCTTTAAAGGGGTACCACGAACCCCTTTTGTTTGATGAGATGTATATCGGGCAAGATAGATATCGTGGTTTTCAGATAGATCTCCCTTACCCGACTTTCCCAGTCCTATGATACCAAAGGCGGGATCTTCCTCCAATGGTAAATTGCTGAGGTACCTGTCGAGACTGAGCCGTATAATTTCTGCCTTTGAAGTCCCCTTTTTCCTGGCGAGACTCTCAAGCAGCATTTCCTGTCTGGGTTCAATATAAATCTGTAAGGGTTTTTTCTTTAATGCTCTCATATTGATTTAATATACATCATATTTTGTGATATGTCAATTAATCATTTCGTATAGATTTTTAAATGATGCAACGGGTTGCAAGGAATTCTTAACCTTGCAGGTATCTTTATCAACCCCCCTGCGTAATTTGGGTTTAAATAAACAACCGCTTTGAGGGAATAGCCCATATTTCTGGTTCAGACATCTTTTTAATCTCGTCTCCCTGATATATAACAAGCCCCCCAAGCCATTTTTTCTTCAAGGCAGCCGCTATTTCCTTCATCGGCCTGAAATCAGACGGAACGATCATCTTTCTGCCTTTTATTTCAACACCGATAAAACCGTTCTGGGTACTCAGAAGAAGATCAAGTTCCATACCTGAACGCGTCCTGTAAAAAAAAATCTCTACATCTCTTTGTGATGTCTTTATCCACTTGAATATTTCGTTAACCACCATCGTCTCATAAATCTCACCGGAAGGGTCTCCCCTCTGACCGCTAAGCCTGCGCAAAAGGCCGATATCAATCCAGTAAAGCTTTGGTGTCTTAATCACCGAACTTATGATATTTTCATAGTATGGTTGAAGAAGCATAACTTGATAAGAGAGTTTTAGATATTCCATATACCTGCGTGCAGTGTCAACACTCACTGCTGCATCACGGGCTATCTCAGAGTAATTCAGCAATCTACCCGAACGCAGGGCAGATAACCTTTGAAATTTGGTAAAAGGCTCAAGGTCATCAAGTCGTGCAAGGTCAGATAGGTCCCTTTCAAGATAGGTGTACTCATAATCTTTCAGCCACTTCCATCGCTCTTCATCCGAAATTTGAAGCAATGCCGGCATACCACCCCATTGCAGCATATAATCTTCAGCAGCACGTGCCTTGCTCTCTTCCTTGTCCAGAAGCATCGCAGAAATACTCTTAAATACATTCTCAAAAGACTTAGCTGTTAACAACGTATCAATCAAAGGCGGCTTTATTTCTGTAGCATAATCTTCTGTGTAAAGTTCGCTCATAAGCAATGGCCACAATTCGAATATCGCAACACGCCCTGCCAGGGATTCACGGATTTTCTTTAAGAGCAGTATCTGGCTTGACCCTAACATCAATGTGAACAATATACCTTTCTCATCAAAGGTGTACTTTATCTTCTCAAATACTGCAGGCTCCTTTTGAGCTTCATCAATTACAGCATTACCTACAGATACTGCCCACGAAGGTGTTGATATCCTTCTGAGCATTTCACGGTTTTCTGGTGCATCAAGATTGATATACCTAAGTTCAGGGTATTTTGCTTTTGCGAGGGTTGTTTTCCCCGTCTGCCTTGCACCCGTAAGCACAACCAGCCTTCTCTTGTTTGATG
Organism: Nitrospira sp.; assembly: GCA_016873575.1. Classification (GTDB taxonomy): domain Bacteria; phylum Nitrospirota; class Thermodesulfovibrionia; order Thermodesulfovibrionales; family SM23-35; genus VGWY01. Next base: position 2,220 of record VGWY01000281.1, read on the forward strand.
GCGGTAAATAGGATGATAGAATCCTATATTTCTGCATATTTTCTTTCATTATCGTAAAATATACAGTATTTTTTACGATTTGTCAAGGAAAAACGATAGGTTGTTATGGAAATATTATGCACTATTTGTAAAAAACATAATTGCACATAAGAAGTACTATTAGGTTTTTATCCAGTTAAAGTTAAACCATCTTAAGTCTTCAAGGAAGAGGTGTTTGAGATGGCAAAGAATAGATGTCATTACTGTGGCGAGTTATTCATACCTGATCCTCGGATAGGCAATCGTCAGAATGCATGTTATTTAGAATTAGAAATTTAGGAAATTAGAGAAATAGAGAGAAATTAGAGAAATTAGGGGCTTTAATATGGTGTAGTATTCATTAAACCTTATCCCATTCTTCATTATCTTAATGCGGGACATTTCATGTGTATTCTATCAGCGCTTTCAAATTCATCTTACCATTCAAAACTCTGAATAACTATTATCCCTCTGTCCTTTGCCTTCTTAAGAAAGCCTTTGGT